>NZ_JBEPDC010000012.1:0-282844 GCF_040300065.1 Nonomuraea sp. NPDC000554
CGGGAGGGTGTGGGAGAGTAGGTCACCGCCGGACAATTGTTAGGTGAGGGCGGGAAGAGGACCCCTGTTGAGGGGTTCTCTTCCCGCCCTTTCCGCTTTTGTGGGGAAAGTCCGGCTCTCTGGCCAGGGGGCGAGGTTCCAGGAGGCGGGTATCCCGCTGCCTGTGGCCGGCGCCGCGCACGGTGTCGGCCCTGGCCGACGTCAACCTCTTGGCCCTGGTTCTCACCATCTCTCGGCCCTGGGTCCTACCATTCGGCCCTGGTTCCCACCGTTCGGCCGTGGAGTGATGCGCGTCGAATCTTGGCAGAGGTGAAGCCGTTCGGTCTGTCGATCTGGAAGCTGCCGGCCACCCAGGCCCGAGTGGTCCGGTCAAGGGAGTCCGGCTGCCCTGGTCGTTCGGGCCGCCGGAGCACATGTGATGGAGGTCGGGACCTTCGGGGTGTGGGCGGCAGGGTCGACATGCGAGAGGCTGCTGCCCGTGTGTCTTCCGCAGTGTCGTTGTCGGCATCGCCTTCTTCTCCACCCTGTGCGGTGCTGGCTAATACCTGCCCTCTGGGGTGCGGCTCCTTTAGAGCTCGAAAGTTCGCCCCCGGAAGGGTGCGCGATGGTCGTCGTCAGCTCACGGCGCTACTCCTGTCGCCAGGCCGAACTGCACCTTTCCGCGGATGCAACTCGATCTGCAGGTTGACTGTTGCGATCACGTTCTGCTTCTCGCAGGTGAAGATAGTCGACTATGACAATTCATCCTTCTTTGAAGTATTGGGTTCTCTGACAGACCCGCTGATAGCCTCGTGCGGTATGGCGTCCCGGTTGGGACGGAAGCGCATTTAATGAACCGCCTCTGAGGGCTGTTGATTATCTGTGAAAAGCGTATTCGATTGGGAGTGGGATGAGCTGGGGAGTTAGAAGGTTCGCGGCGGCAGTGGCGGCGTTGGTCGGACTGTTTATTGTTGGGACGTCCCAAACCGGAAATGCTGCTGAGGTGGCGAAGTCGGCTGACTTGGGCACGTACGGAGATTACTCCAGGATGTTCGAGCGGAGCGCCGGGCAGTTCTGGTCGGGGTCGTGGCGGAACCAGTGGGCGTGGGAGCCGCAAGGTGGCAACGTCTCGTACATCAGGTGGGGGGACCCCGACAAGTGGCCGCCCGCGAACTACGAGAAGTTCGAACGCAGCGCCGATGGTAAATGGGTGCTGCTGGACGGGTACGGCAACAAGGACGGGATGCTCAAGCAGCGCGTCACCAAGGAGCAGATCGGTGACGTCAACTGTCAGAACATGAAGCCGATTCTCTCCCTTGAGGGCAAGCAGCACTACGTTAAATGGGATATCCAGTCGGAGCCGTACTGTCTGGAGGCGTGGGGGAAGATCCTCATTCCGGGTGCCACCTCCGTGGATTTCTACCACAAGCAGGTATGGTTCCCTCCGTCCGCTCCCACGTGCAACAACAAGTATTTCCAGGGGCGGACCTGCATCAAGCAGTTCGAGATCTGGAAGGACAACAACCGCGGCAACGGTGACGTCGGTGGGCCGCTGGAGCTGCGGCATCAGCGGGACAACATCTTCGCCAAGGGGCTTGGGCCGGCGTACATCATTCACAACTACTTCCCGAACGACGGCTGGCAGGCTGAGCTGCGGCACAGCTGGACGTACTGACACAAGCTGTTGAACCGATCGGCGCGTCGTACCGCATCCGACGCACCGATAGGCAAGTCGTGGCGCCATGGTCAAGGCCTGGCGCCGCGGCGCCAGGCGGCTGGGCGCCGGGGGGTGCCGGGCGCCTGGGCGCCGGGCGGGCGCCGGGCGGGTGCCGGGCGGCTGGGCGCGCGGCCGATCCTTGTCGGAACGCCCCCGCCCTCAGCACGGTCATTGCGGCCCTCTACATATGCGCCTTGCACGAGCGCCGCGCGGCCGCCTGAGGCATGCGGTGCACAGCGGTGGCACCGCCCCTCGTGCATGGAGGGGGGTCGGTAGGTAGCGTGTCATGAGCCCCAAACGGCGTTGATCTTGATCAAATACGCCACCGCGATCAAGCACGGCACTGCCTCCACCGAGGCGATCCTGCGCCGGTTCACCGAGTCCGCCTCCCACCCGACGTACCGGGCCATGCTGGAGGTCGGCCGCGCGCAGAAGACCATCTTCGTCGCCCGCTATCTCCGTCCCCGGAACTCCAGCGGGGGACCCAGGAAGGGCTCAACGTGGTGGAGTCCTCCAAGGGAACCAACAGTGTCATCTTCTACGGCAAGGGCGGCGACATCGCCACCAGCGGCGTAAGGAGCTGGAGATGAGCGTTTGTGCCTGCGCGCCGCGCTCGTGGACATCAACACGCTGATGCTCCAGGACGTCCTCCCCGATCCGGAGTGGGCCAAGCTGCTCAAGCCCGCCGACAGCCGCGGGCTGGCTCCGCTGTTCTGGCAGCACGTCCAGCCCTACGGCGAGGTGCGACTGGACGTTGCCAAGCGTTTGCCGCTGGGCGGTGGCGCGGGTACTGCGTAGCCGGGTGAACCGGAGTAGTTAACGATCGTGTCGTTGTCCGATTCCGCGGGGCCGCCGAATATCTGACACACCTGCCTGACCAGCGAGAGCATGGCATCTGGGTTTGGGACGTCAGGAATCTCGGGTGTCAGAGGGCTTCAACGTGGCCGGCGGCGATGTCGTCGGGCGGCGCGCCTGGTCGGCAGAGGTCCCGGCGGCGATCAGGTCTGATGCGGTGTCGTGTCAGCGGCCGCGTCAGCACGGCAACGGCCCGGCATCAGAGCGGTCGGCGATCGTGGACGCCATGAACGGTTCAGCGATTGCGGCCTCGGGGCTGCGAAAGGCATACAAAGACAAGATCGTGCTCGACGGCGTCGACCTGGATGTCCGGGCCGGTACGATCTTCGCCCTGCTCGGGCCCAACGGCGCCGGGAAGACCACGACGGTGAACGTGCTGACCACGCTGCTGACCCCCGACGCCGGGAAGGCGGTCGTCGCCGGGCACGACGTGGTTACGGAGACCAAGGCGGTGCGCGCGGCGATCGGGGTCACCGGGCAGTTCGCTTCGGTGGACGACCTGCTCACCGGCGAGGAGAACCTGCTGCTGATGGCGGATCTCCTGCACCTGCCCAAGACACAGGGTAAGCAGATCGCCCGCCGGTTGCTCGACCAGTTCGACCTGGTCGAAGCGGCGAGCAAGCCGGCGTCGTCCTACTCCGGCGGCATGCGCCGCAAGCTGGACCTTGCCATGACGCTGGTCGGCAAGCCGCAGATCATCTTCCTGGACGAGCCCACGACGGGACTCGATCCGCGCAGCCGCCGCACCATGTGGGAGATCATTCGGGAACTGGTCGCCGACGGTAGGACCATCTTCCTCACCACCCAGTATCTCGAGGAGGCCGACCAGCTCGCCGACCGTATCGCCGTACTCGATCAGGGCCGGCTGGTCGCCGAGGGCACCGCCGACGAGCTCAAGCGCCGGGTTCCCGGCAGCCATGTCCGGCTGCGGTTCACCGATCAGTACGCACTCGACGCCGCGGCACGGGTCCTGCACGAGTCCACGAGGGACGCCGAAGAGCTGACCCTGCGGGTGCCCGGCGACGGCGGGGTGAGGTCATTGCGCGCGCTGCTCGATCGGCTCGACGCGCATTCCATTGAAGCCGAGGAACTGTCGGTGCATACACCGGACCTGGACGATGTCTTCCTCGCCCTTACCGGCCACAAGAACAAGGAGATCAGTGCACGATGAACGTCATCTCGGACTCCGCGACCATGTTGCGGCGCAACTTCCGGCACACGATGCGAAATCCGCTGGCATTGTTCAACGGCATCATCATGCCGCTCGTTCTGATGTTCCTGATGGTCTACATACTCGGCGACGCGTTCAACGTCGGCGTCAACTACGCCGATTACGCGACGCCAGGATTGATCATTACCACCATCTGCTACGGGATCAGCCCCACCGCGATCGCGGTGAATTCCGATATGACGACCGGATTCATCAACCGGCTCCGCGTGATGCAGGTGTCCCGGGGCGCGGTGCTGAACGCGCACGTGATCGCGACCATGCTACGGAGCCTGGTGGCCATCGCGCTCATCATCGGGGTCTCGTTTCTGATGGGATTCCGGCCGTCGGCGAGTTTCACGCAGTGGCTCGGCGTGATCGGCATCGTGGCGTTGGCGGTCCTGGCGATCGGCTGGCTGACGATCGCGTTCGGTCTCGCGGCGAAGTCACCGGAAAGCGCGGGCCTCATCGGTGTCCCGCTGATGCTCCTTCCCTTCCTGAGCAGCGCGTTCGTGCCGGCCGACAAGATGGGGGCGGGGGCGCGGCAGTTCGCCGAGTACCAGCCGTTCACCTCGATCATCGAAACCCTGCGCGGGCTGCTGGCCGGCGCACCGTCGACGGGCTCGGCCATCATGGCGATCGCCTGGTGCGTGGGGATCATGTTGATCGGCTACCTGTGGGCGCGCGCGACGTTCACGAAGCGAGGGTGATCTCCGCCAGCTCACGCCAATCCTGCTGCTGCCCGGCACGGGTCGCCTCGGTGAACACGGTTTCACCGAGGCGATTGCGCGCGTCCGCGGCGATCCTGGAAGCGTCCGGCTGCGAACGATCCGGCGTACCGCGCACGGCGTCGCTTGCCGCGAGCAATCGCACGGCCTGCTCGTACTGTCCCTGGCGCAGCGCGAGATCCGCGATCCCGATCAGCACGTCGGCGATCAGCGGCGGATACGTCGCCGCCACAGCCGCGCGGAACGCCTCGCTCCGATACGCGCGGGCCTTCTCGAGATCCTCGGTGAGGTAGCCGTACAGGTCCATGGACCTGGCGCGGGCCAAGTCGCTCCGTTCCTCGTCGACCAGCATCGCCCGCACCGCGGCCAGGTGCTGGTGTGCCTTGTCCGGCTCGCCGCGCCAGCGCGCCAGCTGCGCCTTCGAAAGCTCCAGCTCGACAAGCGTGTCCGGCCAGGCGATCCCATCCGCGAAGCGCTGTACTTCGGCCATGGCGGACGTGCTGGATCGCTCATCGCCGAGCAGCCAGTACAGCTGAGCCTGCCGTGCCCGCGAGATGGCCACGTCCTCGGTCGCGCCTACCTCGGTCAGCGCCGCGACCGCCTCTTCGTAGTGCTCACACGCACGTGCGAACTGGCCGCGCATGGCGAGCCGATCGGCCAGGAAGGTCAGCGCCAGCGAGATCCCGTAGCGGTCACCCAGCGTGCGGAAGTCGGCAAGGGCGGTTTCGGCGTCGGTGTCCACGTCGGTCTCGTCTCCGCCGAGCGTGAGCCGCAAGCGACCACGAGTGAGCCTGGCCTGCGCGCGCACCCATGGATCGTCGGTGGCGATGAGCGGCTCGAACGCGGGCAGGAGATCCGTCGGCTCCTGCAGCATCCGCTCCCACAGTCCGGCGAATTTGAGCAAAGGGTGGCGATACTCCCTGTCCTGGGTGAATCGGTGCAACTTGTGGATCCACTCCTGCGCCTGATACTGATCGCGGCCGGGCCCCGAGGTCATGAACACTGTCACGATGCTGTACGCCATCGCCCGCACCTCATCGGACACCTCACCGGGCAGCGAGGCGGCCGCGATGCTCAACTCGGTGCCCTCGGCCCTGTACCCACTGAGATACCAGTACCAGCCCACGGCCCCGACCAGCCGCATCGCCTCCTGTGCCCACCCCTCGGCGATCGCCCCGCGCAGGGCCGTACCGATGTTGTCGTGCTCGGCCTTGAACGTGGACAGCCATTCCAGCTGCTCGGCCCGGCGCAGGTGCGGCTCGGCCGTCTCGGCCAGCTCGGTGAAGTAGGCAAGGTGCGCCCGGCGCGCCGGCTCGGTTTCCCCGGCTTCGGCGAGCCGGTGCGCCGCGTACTCGCTGATGGTGTTGAGCATCCGATAGCGCGGCGTGCCCTCGCCGTCGGCGAGCAGCAGCGACTTCTCGATCAACGCGGTCAGCAGGTCGAGTACCTGCTCCCCGCCGAACGTCTCGTCGCCGCACACCCGTTCGGCCGCTTCCAGGCTTACCCCGCCGGAGAACACCGAGAGCCGCCGCAGCACGCCACGTTCGGCCTCGGTCAACAGATCCCAGCTCCAGTCCACGACCGCGCGCAGTGTCTTGTGCCGGGACAGCGCCGTACGGCTGCCGCTGGTCAACAGCCGGAATCGGTCATCGAGCCGGCGCGCAAGCTGATCGATGGACATGGTGCGGAGGCGTGCCGCGGCCAGTTCGATCGCCAGTGGCACCCCGTCGAGCGCCCGGCAGATCCGCGCCATGGCCGCCAAGGTGTGCGCGTCGGAGCCGATGTCCTTGCGTACCAAATTCGCGCGGTCCCGCAGCAGCCGCACCGCGGGAGAGGAGGCGACCTCGGCGGGGTCCGCTCCCTTCGCGGGCAGCGCGAGCGGCTCGACCTGCCACAGGACCTCCCCGGTGATACCGAGGGGTTCCCTGCTCGTGGCCAGAATCCGCAGCCTCCGGCACTCTCCCAGAAGCCGATCCGCGAAGGCCGCGGCCTCCTCGATCACGTGCTCGCAGTTGTCCAGGATGAGCAAGATCGCGCGCTCCCGGACCGCGGCGATGAGCCGATCCATCGGTTCCCCGCCGCGCGCATCACCGAGCAATGCCTGGTCACGCAGGCCGATCGCGGTAAGGACGGCCTGCGCCAGGTCACCGCCTGCCCGCACCGAGGCCAGTTCGACCAGCCACGCCCCATCCGGCAGCTCGGTGAGCATCGTCCGCGCGGTCTCCGTGGCCAGCCTTGTCTTGCCGGAGCCGCCCGCCCCCGTCAAGGTGACCAGCCGATGCCCGATGGCCAGAACGGCGACCGCGGAGATGTCATCGTCCTTGCCGACGAAGCTCGTCAGCTCGGCGCGCAGGTTCGTCCGGCGGTTCTCCGCCCGCTCGCCCAGCTCGCCCCGTAGCAACGCGGTGTGCAGCGCGGAGAGCTCGGCCGATGGGTCGGCGCCCAACTCCTCGGCGAGCAGCTCGCGCGTCCGCTGGTACACGGTCAACGCCTCGTTGCCGCGCCCCGCCTCGGCGAGCGCTCGCATCAGCGCCGCCACGAACCCCTCCCGCAGCGGATACGTGGCGACCAGCTCGGTCAGCTCGGAGACCAACTCCGAGCCACGGCCGAGGCGAATATCCGCATCCACCCGATCCCCGAGCGCGGCGACGTAGAGATCGTCCAGGCGCGCGACCGCGGCGTCGAACGCATCGCTGTCTCGCAGTGCGATATCCGCCATGGCCGTGCCGCGCCACAAGGCCAAGGCCGAGCGCAGCAGATCAGCCCGCGCCGCAGGCTCGGCGGCACGGGCCTGGCCGACCAGGTGCTCGAACCGGCACGCGTCCACGGCATCAGGAGCCACGGCCAGCCGGTATCCGCCGGAATCCGCCTCGATCACACCGTCCGGCAGCACCCTGCGCAGCCTGGACACCAACGCCTGCAAGGCATTCACTTCGTCCGCGGGCGGCTGTTGCCCCCAGATCCAGTCCACCAGCCTCGCACGCGTGACGATCCGGCCGGGTTCGAGGGCGAGTGCGGCCAGCAGGGCGCGCAGCCGAATCCCGGGAACCTCCACCACGGCCCCATCATGGTTCCGGACCTCGAAGGGTCCGAGCAATCCGACTAGCACATCAGTAATTTTGCCGTACCGTGGCGAACTGCCCGCAATCCGCCAACATCGGTCATTGGATCGTTATCATCGCAGGTCGGACGAATGTGGTGGATTTTCGGCGGATGCTACGGGGATCCCCATCCAGGGCGACGCGGCACGCGGGCCAGGCGCTCGGCGACGTCGTACATCCGTTCCAGGTAACCGGCGAGCCCGGCGTCGCCGGCCGGTCTTACCCAACAGCAGGGTGCGTTGGTGGTCAGCGGGACGTCAGCAGGGGCTCGACGCGGTACGGGATCTGGGTGGAGAGCGCGATCGTGGTGTCTGTCCGCTGGACGCCGGGGGAGGCCAGGATGCGTGCGATGACCTCCTGGAGGTGGTCGGTGCTGCGGGCGACCACCCGGCAGAGCAGGTCGTGCTGGCCGCTCGTGCCGTACACCTCCAGGATCTGCGGGACGGCGCGAAGGGCCTGGACGGCTTCGTCCAGGCGTCCCTGGGCGATCTGCAGGGACACGAACGACAGGATCGGGTACCCGGCCGCGGCCGTGGAGACGGTCGGGCCGAAGTCGACGATCACGCCGCGCGCCGTCAGCTTCTCCACGCGGGCCTGGACGGTGCCTCTGGCGACGCCGAGCAGCCGGGCCAGCTCGGTGAGCCCGATGCGCGGGTGTGCCCGCATGGTCACAAGCAGCTTGGCGTCCAGCTCGTCCATGGGCGGGCCCCCTCGAGACTGTGCGATTCGACCAGGAGAATGGGGATATGGGCGTACTTCAGCTAGCGTATCGCGCAGGAGAACTGGGCGCTCTTGCCAGGAAATTTCGGATTTGCTGTTATCTGCTCCATGTTCGAGGAAGCGCAGTACTTCGCCCCGGTCGCGGCCAGGGATGACGGTTCGGTGGTGGTCGAGCTGGCCGCGTCGCATCCTGGTTTCGCCGACCCGGTCTACCGGACCAGGCGCAACGCGATCGCGGGGCTGGCGGTGAACTACCGGCGCGGGACGCCGATCCCGGTCGCCGAGTACACCGAGCAGGAGCACGGCATCTGGGCGCTGGTCACCAGGGAACTGGCGGTCAAGCACGACAAGTACGCCACGGCGGAGTACCTCGACGGCGCCGCCAGGCTCGGGCTGCCTCAGGACAGGATCCCGCAGTTGGAGGAGGTCAGCCGGCTGCTCGAGCCGCTGACGGGCTTCCGGTACCTGCCCGCCGCCGGGCTCGTCCCGCTGCGCGACTTCTACGGCGTGCTCGCCGACGGGTACTTCCACTCGACGCAGTACATCCGCCACCATTCCGTCCCGTTCTACACGCCCGAGCCGGACGTGATCCACGAGGTGATCGGGCACGCCAACGCGCTGGCCAACGACCGGTACGCCGCCCTCTACCGGCTGGCCGGGGAGGCGGCACGGCGGGTGGAGAGCGAGGAGGCGCTGGAGATCGTCTCGAAGGTCTTCTGGTTCACCCTGGAGTTCGGCGTGATGTCGGAGGGGGCCGAGCTCAAGGCGTACGGGGCCGGGATCCTGTCGTCGTACGGGGAGATCGAGGAGTTCCGCGGCATGGACATCAGGCCGCTGGACCTACAGGCCATGAGCACCACCAAGTACGACATCACGAAATATCAGGATGTGCTGTTCCGGGCGGACTCGCTCCAGCACCTGGAGGATGTCGTGGGCGGCTTCTGGGCCACCTGTGACGACGAATCGATCGCGAAAATGGTCCGCGTTTCCCGCTAGCGCCGTTGTCTGGTTTCTCGCGATAATTCGCGGAAAATCATGAGAAGGGCGGGGGCGTGTTATCGCGATTGATCACGGCTGTGGCCCTTCTCCTCCCGATGACCGTGTGCGGCGGCGCCCAGGCGACGGTCGGGCAGCCTGGGGCCGCTGACCTCCCGCATGCATCGTCCGTCGAGGGGGAGACGCGGGCTGAGGCTGCCTGGAGCCATGCAGGTCTGAAAAGGGTTGAGGTGGCGAAGAACCCTGAGAGCCTGACGAGGGGTGAGGGGGCCGGAAGGCTGGTGGCGGGGGTGGCGTCCGGCGTGCCCAAGGAGATCACCAAGCGTCTGGACCGCTACCTGGCCGGACGTCCTGGGCCTGTCACCGCCATGGTCGAGGACCTGGGCACCGGCCGCCTGTATCGCTATCACCGCAACGAGCGTCTGATCACCGCGAGCACCGCCAAGGTGCAGATCCTGATGGCCCTGCTGCTCAGAACGCCGTGGCGCAAGCTCTCCATGGCGACCAGGCACGACGCCGACCTCATGATCCGCTACAGCGACAACCACGCCGCCGACCGGCTCTGGCTCCGGGTCGGCGGCGCTTCCGGTTTCGCCAGGGCGGGCAGGCGGTTCGGCCTGCGCCACACCCAGGGGGTCCCCGGCGACTGCCTGGACCTGTACTGCTGGGGCATCACCAGGACGTCGGCGGAGGATCAGGTCCGCCTGATGAAGGCGCTGGTGTCGAAGAAGAGCCCGCTCCCGGCCAAGGACCGGGCGCAGGTGCTCAGGCTGATGGGCAACGTCGTCGACGGCCAGAACTGGGGTGTCAGCGCCGCCACCTGCAAGGGCGACCGGGTGGCGCTCAAGAACGGCTGGCTGAAGCGCGTGTCGACCAAGCGTTGGGCCGTGGTCAGCGTCGGGGTGATACGTGGCCACGGCCACGACTATGCGGTCGCCGTCCTCAGCGAGGGTAGTGCCGAGGTGGGGTACGGCATAGCGACGGTGGAGGGCGTCGCCAAGCGCATTATGCGGTCGTTCCGGAAATGCCGGGCGTGACGAGGCGGTAGCCCACGCCGCGGACGGTCTGGATGAGCTGGTCGTCGTTGTCACCGAGCCGGTGACGCAGCCGTTTGACGTGCACCGCGATCGTGTTCGTCGAGGTGCTGGCCGCCGCGTGCCAGACGTGCCGCATGATCTGCTCGCGGGTCACCGTCCGGTCGGCGTTGCGCATCAGGTAGTGGAGCAGCTCGAACTCGCGCAGCGGCAGGTGCACGGCCCGCCCGTCCACCCGGACCTGGTAGGCCTGGACGTCCAGCTCGACGGGGCCGACGGCGAGCACCTTGCGTCCCTCAGGGGAGGCGGCCTGGATGAACGGGAGCAGTTCGGGCACCCGGTACGGGCGGGCGACGCAGGCCGCGGCTCCGGCCGCGAGGGCCGCCACGGCCTGCTCGGCGTGCCCTTCACCGACGCCCAGGAGCACCGGTACGGCTCGTGAGAGCCGCACCGCGCGTACGAACTCCACCGCGTCGATGACCGGCAGCGTGGCGGCGACCAGTACCACGTCGGGCTGCAGCGCTCCTGCCTGCAGCAGCCCCTGGGCGCCGTCGCCGACGCCCGTCACGGCCACGCCCTCGCGTTCGAGAACCGCGGCCACCTCCTCCACGACGGCCCAGTCGGGGTCGGCGATGAGCAGTACGGGCTTGGTCCTCGTGTCCCCGTGCACCGTGGATGCCGCCTGCTGGTGGATCATCAGCCGAAGCGCCCGGTGATGTAGTCCTCGGTCGCCTTCTGGGAGGGATTGGTGAACATGCGGGAGGTCTCGTCCATCTCGATGACCTTGCCGGGCTTGCCCTGCGCGGCGAGGTTGAAGAAGGCGGTCCTGTCGCTGACCCGGGCGGCCTGCTGCATGTTGTGGGTGACGATGACGATCGTGAACTCGTCCTTGAGCTTGGCCATCAGGTCCTCGATGGCCAGCGTGGAGATCGGGTCGAGGGCGGAGCACGGCTCGTCCATGAGCAGCACCTCCGGCTTGACGGCGATCGCGCGGGCGATGCAGAGCCGCTGCTGCTGGCCGCCCGACAGGCCGGCGCCGGGCTTGTTGAGGCGGTCCTTGACCTCGTTCCAGAGGTTGGCGCCCTTGAGCGACTCCTCCACGACGCCGTCGAGCTGCGACTTGGGGACGCGGCCGTTGAGCCGGAGCCCGGCGGCGACGTTCTCGTAGATCGACATCGTGGGGAACGGGTTCGGACGCTGGAAGACCATGCCGATCATCCTGCGGACCGAGACCGGTTCGATGCTGGGGGCGTACAGGTCCTCGCCGTCGAGCAGCACCTTGCCCTCCACGCGCGCGCCCGGGATGACCTCGTGCATCCGGTTGAGCGTGCGCAGGAACGTCGACTTGCCGCATCCGGACGGGCCGATGAAGGCGGTGATCGAGCGCGGCTCGATGGTCATCGAGACGTCCTCGATGGCCTTGTGCGACCCGTAGTAGGCGTCGAGGCCCGAAACCTGGATCTGCTTAGACATTTCGGCGGATACCCCCTATCGGCCCCTGGACGGCGCTCGCCACCGGGCGATGAGGCGCGCCACCAGGTTCAGCAGCATGACGATCAGGATGAGCGTGAGGGCTCCGGTCCACGCCCGGTCCACGGCGGTGTCGTTGGGACGTCCTGCCTGGTCGAAGACGAAGAGGGGAAGCCCCATCTGCGGCCCGTTGAACGGGTCGTTGTTGATGGAGTCGGTGAAGAACACGGTCAGCAGCAGCGGAGCGGTCTCGCCCGCGACCCTGGCCACCGCGAGCATGACACCGGTGACGATGCCGGTGAAGGCGGTCGGCAGGACGACCCGCACGATCGTCCGCCACTTGGCGACGCCCAGCGCGTACGAGGCTTCGCGCAGGTCGTTGGGGACCAGGCGGAGCATCTCCTCGGCCGATCTGACCACGGTCGGCATCATCAGGATCGACAGGGCGAGCGCGCCGGCGAAGCCGGAGAACGGCATCCCGAGGAACAGGACCCAGAACGCCAGGATGAACAGGCCGGAAACGACAGAAGGGACGCCGGTCATGACGTCCACGAAGAAGCTGATGTATCGGCTCAGCCGGCCGCCGTTGCCGTACTCGACCAGGTAGATCGCGGTGAGCAGGCCGATCGGGACGGAGATCAGCGAGGCCAGCAGGACCTGTTCGAGCGTGCCGATGATCGCGTGGTAGGCGCCGCCGCCCGCGTCCCGCGCGCCGATGTTGCGCATCGAGTGGGTGAGGAACTCCAGGTCGAAGCGGGCCAGGCCGTTCTTGATGACGAGCCAGAGCACCGAGACGAGCGGCACCACCGCCAGTGCGAACGCGAGGTAGACCAGCCCTTGGACGATGCGGTCCTTGACGCGGCGGCTGGTCGAGATGTGCTGGATCGTGGTCATGCGCCGGCCCTCGCGAACTCCTTGCGGCGGTTGATGACGAAGCGCGCGCCCATGTTCACGAGCAGGGTGATCAGGAACAACACCAGGCCCGAGGCGATCAGCGCGCCGCGGCCGATCGGGGTGGCCTCGCCGAAGCCGTTGGCGATGTTGGCCGCGATGCTGTTGGCGTGCGGGGTGAGGATCTCGAAGCTGATGTCGAAGGTGGCGGGGAAGATCAGCGCGACCGCGATGGTCTCGCCCATCGCCCGGCCCAATCCGAGCATCGCGGCGCTGATGACGCCGGGGCGGCCGAACGGCAGCACGGCCATCCTGATCATCTCCCAGCGGGTGGCGCCGAGCGCGAGCGCCGCCTCCTCGTTCATCTTGGGAGCCTGGAGGAAGACCTCGCGGGTGATGGCCGCGATGATCGGCAGGATCATGATCGCCAGCACGATCGCGCCCGCGATCATGGTCTTGCCGCCGATGGCGCCCTCGCCGGCGAACAGCGGGAACCAGCCGAGGTTCTCGTTCAGCCACTGCGACGGCGTCTTGAGCAGGGGGACCAGGAAGACGACGCCCCACAGGCCGTAGACCACACTGGGGACGGCGGCGAGCAGGTCCACCAGGTAGCCGAGCGGGCCGGCCAGGCGGCGGGGCGCGTAGTGGGAGATGAACAGGGCCACGCCGACCGCGATCGGGGTCGCGATGACGAGCGCGAGTGCCGAGCTGAGGATCGTGCCGAACGCCAGGGCGGCGATGCCGAACACCTGGCTGCCGTTGGGGTCCCAGATCAGCTCGGTGAAGAAGGAGCCCTTGTTCGCCTGCAGGGCGGGGATCGCCTCGCTGATGAGGAAGACGGCGATGGCCGCCATGATCGCCAGCAGGACGATGCCCGCGCCGGTGGCCGCGAAGCGGAAGGGACCTTCACCATGGCTGCGCCGCGAGGCGGGTCGGCCCGTGGCCGACCCGCCCCCACGGGTACGGACGTTTGTCGTCATGAGTTGTTAGGAGATCGCCTCGACAGCGGCACGGACCTTGGCGAGCAGGGTGCCTGCGAGCGGGGCGTAACCCAGGTCCTTCAGCGCGGCCTGGCCCTCGTCGCTGGCGGTGTAGGTGAGGAAGGACTTGACCAGCTTGGACTGGTCGGCCGGCAGGCCCTTCTCGCAGGTGATCTCGTACGTGACCAGGACGATCGGGTAGGCGCCCGCGGTCTTGGTGGCGTAGTCGATGCCCAGCTTGAGGTCGTTGCCGGTGCCCTTGATCTCGGCGGTCTCGACCGTCTTGGCCGCGCTGTCGGCCGACAGCTCGACGAACTCGCCGGCGCCGTTGGCGACCTTGGCCTTCTGCAGCTGGGAGTTCTCGGCGTAGGAGAGCTCGACGTAGCTGATGGCGCCCTCGGCGCCCTTGACGCTGGACGCGATCTGGTCGGAGCCCTTGGCGCCCTGGCCCTTGGCCTCGGCGGGCCACGCCTTGGCCGGCTCGTACGGCCAGTCAGCCGTCGCCTTGAGGAACTTGGTGAAGTTGTCGCTGGTGCCGGACTCGTCCGAGCGGTGGAACGCCTGGATCGGCGTGGAGGGCAGCTTGGCCTGCGGGTTGTCGGCCTTGATGGCCGCGTCGTCCCACTTGGCGATCTTGCCGTTGAAGATGGCGCCGAGCGTCTTGGGCGACAGCTGCAGGCCCTCGACACCGGGCAGGTTGTAAACGACCGCGATGGGGCCGGTCACCATCGGGATGTTGATGGCCTTGCCGGTCTTGCATCGGGCGTCGGCCTGGGCGGGCTCGCCCTTGTCGTCCTTGAGGGCCGAGTCGGAACCCGCGAAGGCGACCGTTCCCTGGATGAACGCCTGCACGCCCGCGCCGGAGCCGCTGGGCTGGTAGTTCAGGCTGACACCCGGGTTCTTGGCCTGGAAGTCCTTCTTCCACTGGTCGATCGCGTTGGCCTGGGCAGAGGAGCCCGCAGCGTTGATCGTGCCGCTGGTGCCGTTGTCGTTGCCCTGGGCGGTAGCGGCAGAGGTGCTCGCGCCACCAGTGCCGTTGTTGTCTGTGCCGCACGCAGCGAGCGAGAGCGCGCCGACTACGGCGACGGCGGCGAGCCGGCCTGCATACTTCACGGTTGGGTTCCTCCCACTTGGTCCTTAGTCGACTCAGAAATTACGCAGGCAAAGTGACTCAATCCCCCCATCGAGGGTGAACGTTCGGTGAACGCGCCCGGTCACCGTCATGATGGGCTCTATGACCTACCGCGTAATCCTGGTGTGCATGGGAAACATCTGCCGTTCACCCATGGCCGAGGTGGTGCTCCGCAGGAAGCTGGCCGATCACGGGCTCGGGGACCGGGTTCTGGTCGAGAGCGCCGGAACCGGCGGCTGGCACGCCGGCGACCCGATGGACGAGCGGGCCCTGCAGACCTTGTCCGAGCACGGTTACGACGGCTCGGCGCACCGGGCCAGGCAGTTCACCGACGACTGGTTCGACCGCTACGACCTGGTGCTGGCCATGGACCGCGACAACCTGCGGTTTCTGCGGCGGATCGCCCCCGGCGACGCCGAGGTGCGGCTGCTGCGGTCGTTCGACCCCGACGCCCCCGAAGGGGCTGAGGTGCCCGATCCGTACTACGGCGGCCGGGAGGGTTTCGAAGAGGTGCTGCGTCTCGTGGAGGCCGCGTGCGAGGGCGTCGCCAAGCATGTCGCCGATGAGATCGACTGAGGATCTCGGCTCGTCGCACGGCTGGCGGCTGCGGCGCGGCGTGCTGGACGACGGCCGCGAGGTGTTCGTCAAGGACGGGGCTCCGCCGCCGCTGATCGCGTCCGAGGCTGCCGGGCTGCGCTGGCTGGGTGAGGCGATCGCGGTGCCCGAGGTGGTCGAGGCCGACGGTGACCGGTTGGTGCTGTCGTGGGTGGCGGAGGAGCCGCCGACCGCCGCCGCTGCCGAGCGGTTCGGGCGTGACCTCGCGCGGCTGCACCTCGCGGGCGCCCCCGCCTTCGGCGCGCCCTGGCCGGGGTTCATCGCGGAGCTGCCGATGGACAACTCGCCCGCCGATGACTGGCCGGTCTTCTACGCCGCCCGCCGCGTCCTGCCGTTCCTTCGGCGGGCGCGCCTGTCGTCCGGGGACGCCGGCCTGGTCGAACGGGCCGTGGAGCGGTTCGCCGAGGTCGCGGGGCCGCCGGAGCCGGTGGCGCGCATCCACGGCGACCTGTGGAGCGGCAACGTGCTCTGGTCGGGCGGCACCGGGGTGCTCGTCGATCCGGCGGCGCACGGCGGTCACCGGGAGACCGACCTGGCGATGCTCGCCCTGTTCGGCGCGCCGTTCCTGGACCGGGTGCTGGGGGCGTACCAGGAGGAGGCGCCGCTGGCCGACGGGTGGCGGGATCGGGTGCCTTTGCACCAGTTGCATCCGCTGCTCGTCCACGTCGTGCTGTATGGCGGGACGTACCGGTCGAGCCTCATGCGGACGGTCTCGCAGGTGCTCGCCCTCTAGGTGGTGGCGCGCTTGCGGTAGGCGCGCTGCTGGCAGGCGCGTGAGCAGTACCGGCGGGGCCGTCCAGACGGGGCGCCTTCCAGGACCGTGCCGCAAACCCGGCATGTTTCATCACGCTTTTCATCACGCTCTTTGATGAGCACCTCGATGCCGTCCAGCACGCGCCGCAGGCCGAACTCGAAGGAGTCCTCCGGCTGGTCGTACCCGCCCGCCTCCCACAGGTAGGAGAGCGTCGGGTAGCGGTCGAGCCGCTCGTAGAGGGAGTCGCGGGCGCCCCACCACTCCTCCTCGCTCACCCCGCTGCGCCGTTCCTCCCTGGACGTCTCCACCAGCGCCAGGGCCTCGGCGTCGACGAAGCGGCCGACCAGGCCCACCACGGCGATCATCTCGGCGGGGCTCAGCCCGGTGCCGGCGACCGCGCTCAGCATGTACTCGTAGTGCGCGACGGCGTTGGGGCCGGGCACGTGCCGGGTGCCGCGCACCTCGGCCAGCCACGGGTGCCTGCTGCGCAGTTCCCAGGCCGCGCGGGCGCGCTCCTCCAGGCGGGCCCGCCAGCCGCCCTCCTGCGGGGCCGTCAGGGGCTGCTCGCCCAGGACCGCGTCGCGCATGAGGTCGACGAGCTGGTCGCGGCCGGGGACGTGGCGGTAGAGCGACATCGTGGTGAAGCCGAGCCGGTCGGCCACCTTGCGCATGGACAGGCCCTCCAGGCCTTCGGCGTCGGCCAGCTCGATGCCGGCCCGCACGATCCGGGCCAGGCTCAGCCCCGGCCGGGGCTCGCGGTCGCCGTCGTGCCACAGCAGCTCGACGACGCGGTCCGGATCTCTCGTCATGGGTGCGCTCCTCTCGTTTATGGTGTACTACTACGTGTACGCCATATACAGCAAAGGTGATGCCTGTGATGTTCCATTTCCACCTCGCCCCTTCGGGTGACGACTCCTGGCAGGGAACCCCGGAGCGGCCCTTCGCCACCCTGGAGCGCGCCCGGGCCGCAGCCCGTGAGGTTACCGGTGACGTCGTCGTCCACCTCGGGGCGGGCACGTACGCGCTGTCCGCGCCCCTGGAGCTGACCGAGGCCGACTCCGGGGTCGTCTACCAGGGTGACGAGCACGGCGAGGCGGTCATCAGCGGCGGACGGGAGATCAGTGGCTGGCGGGAGCGCGACGGCGTGTGGCTGGCCGACGTCGGCGACCTCGAGACCCGCCAGCTCTACGTCGACGGCCGCAGGGCCGAGCGGGCGGGCGTCGACGCCCTCCCCGGCACGATCGCCATGACCGAGACGGGCTACACGACCGACAGCACCGGCCCGCAGGGCTGGCGCAGCCCCGGCGACGTCGAGTTCGTCTACCGGGGCGTCTACCCCTGGACCGAGGCCCGCTGCGGCGTGGCCGCCGTCACCGGCGACGCGCGCTCCACCGTGATCACCATGGTGCAGCCCGCCTTCGGCTGGGCGGCCGAGCTGTACAACTCGGTCTGGGGCGGCCAGTCGTCACACGGCCTCGGCCTGCCCACCCGGGTGGAGAACGACGCGAGCTTCCTGACCGAGCCCGGCACGTTCGTCCTGGACCGATCGCGTCCCGGGCGGCACGTCCTGCGCTATCGGCCCCGGCCCGGCGAGCGCCCCGAGCACACCCGGGTGGTCGCGCCGGTGCTGGAAACGCTGCTCCGCGCCACCGGCACCCGGAACGTCCGCTTCGAGGGGCTGGTGTTCGCGGACGCCACCTGGCTGCGGCCGAGCCGCCCGGAGGGCTTCCTGCACTACCACGGAAGCGGCTACTACGACGGCGGCGCCATCGACCGGGTGACCTTCGGCGAGGACGCGTCCGTGACGATTCCCGTCGAATCGTCTACGATCCCGGCCTGCGTGGTGCTGGAAGACACCGCCGGGATGGGGTTCGAGGGCTGCCGGTTCACCCGGCTGGGCGCCAGCGGGCTGGGCCTGTCCGGCGGCGGCGACGTCACGGTGCGCGGGTGCGACTTCGACACCCTCTCCGCGTCCGCCGTGGCCGTCATCCGGAGCCGTGACGTGCTGATCGAGGACAACCGGATCCGCCGGATCGGCCTGGACTACTCCGGCTCTCCCGGCGTCACGCTCTTGAGCACGCGCCGATGCACCGTCGCGCAGAACGAGGTCACCGACGTGCCCTACTGCGGGATCGTGGCGGGCCCCGGCGAAGGCACCCGCATCCTGCGCAACCTCACCGCCGACACCATGACGGTGCTGGCCGACGGCGGCGGCGTCTACCTGTCCGGCCCCCAGGGCGACTCCCACGACAACGGCGCCGTCATCCGGGGGAACGTGATCATGGACACGCGCACGCCGTACAACTTCGCCCTCTACACCGACTACGGCGCCTCCTGGGTCACGGTGGAGGAGAACGTGGTCATGCGCGCCGACAACACCTCGGTGCTGCAGGTCAGCCCGCCGCTGGAGAACGTCGTCTACCGGGGCAACTTCTGGGACGCCGACCCGATCGGGCACGACAGCCCGCCCGAAGGCGTCACCTACGAGGGCAACACCACGATCGCCGACGAACGGAAGCTGAACGACGTCACGGCCGCCATCCAGGAGCGTGCCGGGCTGCTGCGCCGCCGGGAGCCGTGAGCCGGGCCTAGTGCGCGGTGCCGCCGAGTCGCTTCAGCACCTCGTCGTGCAGGGCGCCGTTGGTGCAGACCAGGCTGCCGCCCTCCAGGCTGGGGACGCCCGCGACGTCGGTCCAGACGCCACCGGCCTCCTCGACGATCACGGTGAGCGCCGCCATGTCCCACGGCGACAGCTCGGGCTCCGCGGACACGTCCACGGAGCCCTCGGCGACCATCATGTGCGACCAGAAGTCGCCGTAGGCCCTGGTACGCCAGCAGGCGCGGCTGAGGTCGAGGAAGTTGTCGAGCTTGCCGGCCTTCTCCCAGCCGCCGAAGCTGGAGTAGGAGAAGGACGCGTCCTCCAGGGAGGCGACCGAGGACACCTGCATGCGGCTGGCCTTGGTCAGGCTCTTCCCGGTCCAGGCGCCGCCCTCGGCCGCGGCCCACCAGCGCCGCCCGAGCGCCGGGGCCGACACCAGGCCCACCACGACCTTGCCGTACTCCATCAGCGCGATCAGGGTCGCCCACACGGGGACGCCGCGCACGTAGTTCTTGGTGCCGTCGATCGGGTCGATGATCCACGACCTGGCGCCCCAGCCGGTCTTGCCGAACTCCTCGCCCACCACGGCGTCCCTGGGACGGGCGCGCCGCAGCGTTCCGCGGATCGCCTCCTCGACCGCGCGGTCGGCGTCGCTGACCGGGGTCAGGTCCGGCTTGGTCTCGACCTTGAGGTCGACCGCCTTGAAGCGGCGCATGGTCAGGTCGTCGGCGGCGTCCGCCATGACATGCGCGAGGCGTAGATCGTCGTTGTAACCCTGCACGGTTAGTCACGCTACCGTGCCCGGTGCGCCGAACATCAGTCAACCGGGGTTCCTTTCTGGTAAGTCCGATTCCGGTTACTCGCCAGTAGCATGGGGGCATGTCATTCGATGTCGGCGGTTTCCTGCTCCAGACCGTGCCCTTCGCCCGCACGCTGGGCATCACGTTCGACTTCGCCGGCGACGGCCGCGCCATCTGCCGCCTGCCGGACCGTCCGGACCTGCACAACCACGTGGGCGGCCCGCACGCGGGCGCGCTCTTCACGCTCGCCGAGTCGGCGTCGGGCGCCGCCATGCTGTCGGCGCTGGCGGACCAGCTCTCCCGCGCGGTTCCGCTGGCCACCACGGCTGTGATCCACTATCGCAAGCTGGCGATGGGGGAGGTGGTGGCCGAGGGACGGCTGCTCGCCTCGCGCGAGGAGGTGCTCGCCGATCTGGACGCGGGAAAGCGGCCGGAGTTCGACGTGGCGGTGGACGTCAGGAACGCCGACGACGTCGTGGTCGCTGCGCTCACCGTCACCTGGACCCTTCGTCCCAACAGAGCCTGACCACCGACGATCATCGATGAGGCGACCAGACGTCATGAACGCCATCAGAGCCCAGGCCCTGCAGACCGACCGGCTGCTGCTGGTGCCGCTGCGGGTCGAGCACGCCGAGGAGATGGCCGAGGTGCTCGGCGACCCGGCCCTGCACACCTACATCGGCGGCGTCCCTGAGACCCCGCAGGGCCTGCGCTCCCGCTACGAGCGGATGGTCGCGGGATCTCCCGATCCGGGTGTCTCCTGGTGCAACTGGGTCATTCAGCTCCGCGACCCGGCCTGCCTGGCGGGGACCGTCCAGGCCACGATCGGCCCCTCGGAGACGGGGCTCACCGCCGAGATCGCCTGGGTGGTAGGCACGCGCTGGCAGGGCATGGGCATCGCCACCGAAGCGGCCATGGAACTCGTCGCCTGGCTCCGCCGGCAACAGGTGGACGCCGTCATCGCCCATATCCACCCGGACCATCACGCCTCTGCCGCGGTCGCCAGGGCCGCGGGGCTCACGCCCACGGACGAGTGGCAGGAAGGCGAGGTCCGCTGGCGGCTGTGACCCCTACGGGTGCGCCTCCTCGTCGGGTGCGCCCTCACGGCCGGAGTCGGGGGCGCCCTCGCGGCTGGACAGGAGGCGGCGCAGCGACTGGAGCCGCTCCGGGCCGGCATGGCCCTCGGCGACCCAGGCGTCGAGCGCGCAGCCGTCGCCCAGGTGCGTGCAGCCCTTGGGGCAGCTGACCGTGCCCTCCACCAGGTCGGGGAAGCCCGCCAGGACCGTCTCCACCGACACGTGGGCGAGGCCGAAGCTGCGCACGCCCGGCGTGTCGATGATCCAGCCGCCCTCCGGGAGTTCGAGCGCCACCGCCGAGGTGGACGTGTGGCGGCCCCGCCCCGTGACCGCGTTCACCTGGGAGACGGCCCGGTTGGCGTCGGGGACGAGCGCGTTGACCAGGGTGGACTTGCCGACCCCCGAGTGACCCACCAGCACGCTGAGCCGGCCGGCGAGATGGTCGTGCAACTCGGCCAGCGAGCCGCCCTTGTGGACGACGACGTGCGGGACCCCGAGCGGCTCGTACAGCGCCACCAGCTCGTCGGGCGGCGCGAGGTCGGACTTGGTGAGGCAGAGCAGGGCGTCGATCTCGGCGTCGAAGGCCGCGACCAGGATGCGGTCGATCATGCGCGGCCGCGGCGGCGGGTCGGCGAGCGCCGTGACGATCACCAGCTGGTCGGCGTTGGCCACCACCGGACGCTCGATGCCGTCGGTGTCGTCGGTGTCGTCGGCGGAACGGCGCAGCATCGAGCTGCGCGGCTCGACCCGCACCACCCTGGCCAGCGTGTCGGGACGCCCCGACACGTCGCCGACCAGGGCGACCCGGTCGCCCACGACGATGCCCTTGCGGCCCAGCTCGCGCGCCTTCATGGCGACGACCAGGCGGCGTTGTTGCTGCTTGCGCTTGGCGCCTTTGGCCCGCTCCGGCTCGACCAGCGTGGTGTAACGCCCCCGGTCGACGGCGACCACGAAGCCCTCGACCGCGTCCTCGTGGGCAGGACGGATCCGGGTCCGCGGCCGGGACCCCTTGCCCGGCCTGACCCGTACGTCGTCCTCGTCGTACTCCCGCTTCCTCAGCGGACTGCTCCCATGCGATCACCCAACCTGCTCGAACCCCGTCTCGGCCCCTGTCGTGGCCCCTGTTGTGACCATCGTGCACCAGCCGCGCCCGGACCAGAGGCAGCCGCGCTTCCCGTGCCCACGCCGGCGACGCCTACACGGTTCGGGCGTCACGAGCCGTCCAGCAGCGACAGCCACATCTGGTCGAACCCTGGAAGGGTCTTGCCCGTCGTCGCGATGTTCTCCACCTCGACGCCGGGGACCGCCAGCCCGATCACCGCGCCCGCCGTGGCCATGCGGTGGTCGTCGTAGCTGTGGAAGACGCCGCCGTGCAGCGGGCGCGGGCGGACGATCAGCCCGTCGTCGGTCTCCTCCGCGTCGCCGCCCAGGCGGTTGATCTCGGTGACGAGCGCGGCCAGGCGGTCGGTCTCGTGGCCGCGCAGGTGCTCGACGCCGCGGATGCGGCTGGGTGTGGCCGCCAGCGCCGCCAGCGCCGCGATCGTCGGCGTCAGCTCGCCCACCTCGCGCAGATCGGTGTCGATGCCCTCGATCCGGCCCGAGCCGCTGAGCACGAGATCGGCGTCGCCGTCGGCCGTCTCGCGCAGCTGGACGGTGGCGCCCATCGCCGACAGGAGGTCGCGCAGGGAGTCGCCGGGCTGGGTGGTCAGCAGGGGCCAGCCCGGGACGGTGACCGTGCCGCCCGTGACCATCGCCGCCGCCAGGAACGGGGCCGCGTTGGACAGGTCGGGCTCGACCACCCACTCCCTGGCGGCGATGGGGCCGGGCTCGACGCGCCACACGTCGGGCTCGCTGTCGTCGACGGTGACGCCCGCCTCCCTGAGCATCTGCACGGTCATCTGGATGTGCGGCTGGGACGGGACCGGCGGGCCGACGTGGCGGACCGTGACCCCCTTCTCGAAGCGGGCGGCGGTCAGCAGGAGGCCGGAGACGAACTGCGAGGAACCCGAGGCGTCGAGGGTGACCTCGCCGCCCGTCAGCGGGCCGTGGACGGTGAACGGCAGGGCGTCGTTGTCGACACGGGCGCCCAGGGCGCGCAGCGCGTCGAGGATCGGGCCCATCGGGCGCTTGCGGGCGTGGGGGTCGCCGTCGAAGGAGACCGGGCCGTCGGCCAGCGCGGCCACCGGCGGGACGAAGCGCATGACCGTGCCCGCCAGGCCCGCGTCGATCTGGGCGCCGCCGCGGATCGGGGCCGGCCTGACGTGCCAGTCGACGCTCGTGTCGGTCTCGTCGGCGGCCACCAGGATGGGCCCGAGGGCGCCGAGCGCCGCCACCATGAGGTTGGCGTCGCGGCTGCGCAGCGCCCGCCGCACGACGCTCGGACCGTCGGCCAGCGCGGTGAGCACCAGCGCGCGGTTGGTCATCGACTTGGAGCCGGGCAGGCGGACCGAGGCGGCCACGGGAGCGGTCGCGGTCGGGGCGGGCCAGTGCGGAACGGGCATGGTCAAAGCCTACTGTCCCTGGTATGTGGGGGTCACAGCCTGTGGACGAGCGCCGTCAGGGCGTCATGGGCCGCGTCGACCCGTCACCGAAGCGGCATCCAGCCGTCTTCCGTGGCAGTGTGGTGGCATGTGCGGTAGATACGCGTCGGCGCGGAACAAGCACCAGCTGCTGGAGGAGTTCCAGGTCGAGCTCGACGGCGACCCCGACAAGGAGCTGGGGCCCGACTACAACGTGGCGCCGACCAAGAACGTCTACGCCGTCCTCAGCCGGGTGCCCAAGGACGCCGAGAGGGGAGTGCGGCAGCTCAGGATCATGAAGTGGGGCCTGGTCCCCGCCTGGGCGAAGGATCCGTCGATCGGGTCGCGCATGATCAACGCCAGGATGGAGACGGTGGCCGAGAAGCCGTCCTACCGTCAGGCGTTCGCCAAGCGCAGGTGCCTGCTGCCGGCCGACGGGTACTTCGAGTGGATGCCTGTTGAACCGGAGCGCGGGAGCTCGGGCGCAGAGAGCGAGGCCCGAAGCGGGCGCGACCGTAAGAACGCCAAGCAGAAGAAGCAGCCGTACTTCATCCACCCGGCTGATGGCGGGGTGCTGGCGATGGCGGGGCTCTACGAGTTCTGGAAGGACCCGTCCCGCGCCGACGACGACCCGTTGAAGTGGCTGGTGACGTGCACGGTCATCACCACCGAGGCCGAGGACGACCTCGGGCGCATCCACGACAGGATGCCGATGATGATCGAGCGCGGGCGCTGGGCCGAGTGGCTCGACCCCAAGCTCAGCGACCCGAAGCGGGTGTCGAGCCTGCTGGTGCCCGCCCAGTCCGGGGGGCTGGTCGCGGACCCCGTCTCCACCGACGTCAACAACGTCCGCAACAACGGCCCGGACCTCATCAAGCCCCGGGACCCTGATGAGGAAACCGCTCTCTCCTAAGGTGTAAAACGCCCGCTAAGCGGGCATCCGCTGAGGAAAGCGATGCATCCGCTCACGCGGAGTCACCGCCACAGATGCCCCAAAAGCGCGCCGGGCGGACTGCCGGGGAGTCTCGCCGCAGGCTTTCCCCTTACCCGGAGGTGCGGATTCGTGGACGACACGACCGCTCGTGAGCGGCTTCACGTGATGCTCGCCGAACTGGACCGATCGATCAGGGTCCTGCGGGGGGACCCGGTGGCGGTCCGCGAGCACTCAACCGCGGACGCAGGCTCCGACCTGACCGACGCGGACCGCGCCCAGGCCATGCTGACCGTGGCCACCACGCAGCGCACGGCCGTGCTCGCCGCGCTCAAGCGGCTGGACGAGGGCTCGTACGGCCAGTGCGTCGACTGCGCCAGGGCGGTGCCGGAGGGCAGGCTGGAGGCACGCCCGGAGGCGGCGCGCTGCGTGCAGTGCCAGGGCAGGACGGAGCGCCGCCGCTAGCGACAGGCCGGCCCCACGCACGCTGGCTTCACGCGCGCCGACCCCA
This sequence comes from Nonomuraea sp. NPDC000554, assembly GCF_040300065.1. Lineage (NCBI taxonomy): Bacteria > Bacillati > Actinomycetota > Actinomycetes > Streptosporangiales > Streptosporangiaceae > Nonomuraea > Nonomuraea sp. NPDC000554. The sequence goes on from NZ_JBEPDC010000012.1 coordinate 24,616, forward strand.
CGCACGCCGGCCCCCTCGGGTGGCCGGCTTCCGCGGGCGCCGGCCTCGGGCGGGCCGTGTGGCTAGCTCTTGCGGACGCTGGCCACCAGGTGGATGCCGACCGTGTCGTCGTCGTCAGGGTGCGCCTCCAGCTCGGTGCGCACCAGCCAGGCCAGCGACCTGGAGTCGGAGCCGAGCACGTGGTCGACCGTCGAGGGCGACAGGACCGTGCGCGGGCGCATCCACTCGACCTCGAGCCCGGCGCCCAGCACCAGCTCGCGCAGCTGCCCGCTGCTGAAGCAGCGCGTGATGCTGCCGTCGGGCCACGGCACCAGCATGACCTCGCCGGTCTGCCGCAGATGCTGCCACTGCCCCTGCTCGGCCAGGATCGCCATGCCGAGCACGAGGGAGTCGACGCAGACCAGCGCCCTCCCGCCCGGACGCAGCACCCTGGCCACGTCGCTCATGGCCGACTCGGCCATCAGCTCGATCGACATGGCCCGCTCCTCGGCGAGCACCGCGTCGACGCTCTCGTCGGGGAGGAACGCGAGGTCGTCGGCGCGCACGTGGCGCACGCGGTCGGCGTCGCGCAGCCGCGACTGCCCCTCGACGGTGCGGCGGAAGTCGAGCACCTCGATCACTCGGTGGCCGGCCCTGGCCGCGTGGCCGGACCAGCGGCCACGGCCGCCCGACAGGTCGAGTATCACGGAGGACTCACCGGGTAGCCATCGGCTCAGCTGCTCGGCGACGACGGCACGATAGAAGGTCCAGTACGGCCCGAGGGTCCCTGAGCCGTTCAGTTCCTCGGCCGGAATGGGCAGCACACGCGACTCCTGGGTTCCGGGAATTGGCTACCAGCCGGTACGTATGGTTTTCCCCGCACCGGGGCGTTCGTCACTTCTATCTTGCGGGAACAGACGAGCACGCGGGTGTGTTGCGACGAGCATGCTCACATTGCTCGGCCCCCTCCCCAGTGACCGGCCGGTCGCTGACGAGCGGGTATTCTCCCCTGAGTACGGTGTACCGCCAAAGCCGGCCACCGGTGATCTTAGGGGGGTGGGTCCGGTGCCCGCGACAGGCGCGGAGACTCTGGAACAGCGAGGCGAGCGGTTCGAGCGCGAGGCGATGCCTTACCTCGAGCAGCTCTACTCCGCCGCGCTCCGGATGACCCGGAATCCCGCTGACGCGGAGGACCTGCTACAGGAGACCTTCGCCAAGGCGTTCGCGTCGTTCCATCAGTTCCAGGAGGGCACGAACCTCAAGGCGTGGCTCTACCGGATCCTGACGAACACGTTCATCAACAGCTACCGCAAGAAGCAGCGTGAGCCCAAGCAGTCAGGCACCGAGGAGATCGAGGACTGGCAGCTCGCGCGTGCCGAGTCGCACACCTCGACCGGCCTGAAGTCCGCCGAGGTCGAAGCGCTCGAGCACCTGCCCGACGGCGACATCAAGCAAGCGCTCGCCGCGCTGCCGGAGGAGTTCAGGATCGCGGTCTATCTGGCCGACGTCGAGGGTTTCCCGTACAAGGAGATCGCCGACATCATGGGCACCCCGATCGGTACCGTGATGTCCAGGTTGCACCGTGGTCGCAGGCAGTTGCGAGGGCTCCTTGAAGACTATGCCCGCGAGCGTGGCCTGGTCCCGGCGGAGGGATCGAAATGAGCTGTGGCAAGCCGCACGACACCGACTGTCGCGAGGTGCTGGACAAGGTCTACGCCTACCTTGACGGTGAGCTGACCGAGGGCGACGTGGCCGACATCCGCGTGCACCTCGACGACTGCGGTCCGTGCCTGAAGGAGTACGACCTCGACAAGGTGATCAAGCAGCTCGTCGCCAAACACTGCGGCTGCGACCCGGTGCCCGCCGACCTGAGATCGAAGGTGCTTGCCCGCATCGCGCGAGTGAGGGCGGAGCTGTCCGACTAAGATTCCCCCCATGCGCGTGCTTGTCACCGGGGGTGCCGGGTTCATCGGGTCGAATCTCGTCGATCGTCTGCTGTCGGAGGGGCACGACGTCGTCGCCGTCGACGACCTTTCCACAGGAAGCAGGGAGAATCTCAGCGAGGCCGCCAAGAGCGATCGATTCCAGCTGCACGAGCTCGACATCCGCGATCCGGCCCTGATCGGGCTGGCCGCCGAGATGCGGCCCGAGGTCATCTGCCATCTCGCCGCTCAGATCAGCGTCCGCAAGAGCGTCGCCGACCCCGTGCACGACGCCAGGCTGAACGTCGAGGGCACCGCGTCGGTGCTCACCGCGGCCCACGAGGGCAACACACGCAAGGTGCTGTTCGCCTCGTCCGTCGCGGTGTACGGCAGGCCGTCCGCGATCCCGGTGCCCAGCGACGCGCCGACCGACCCCCGCTCGCCGTACGCGGCCTCGAAGCTGAGCGGCGAGACCTACCTCGCCACCTTCCGCGCCCTGTACGGCATCGAGTACACCACGCTGGTCCTGTCCAACGTGTACGGCCCGCGCCAGTCGCCCGAGGGCGAGGCGGGCGTGATCGCGATCTTCACTGACGGCCTGCTCGGCGGCACGCCCACGGTCGTCTACGGTGACGGCACGCAGACCCGCGACTACGTCTACGTCGAGGACGTCGTCGACGGCTTCGTCAGAGCGTGCGGCCAGGGCGGCAACGGCCGCAGGTTCAACCTCGGCACCGGCATCCAGACCACCGACCGCAGGCTGCACTCGCTCATCGCCGACGCCGCGGGCTCCCCCGACAAGCCCGGCTTCGCGCCGCCGCGGCTGGGCGACCTGCCCGCGATGGCCGTCGATCCGGTGCCCGCCTTCGACGGGCTCGGCTGGCAGCCCCGCGTCGACCTGTCGACCGGTCTGAAGAACACTGTCGAGTGGGCGCGGAGTCGCCCCAGGTAGTGGCTTGATTACGCTTTGCTTGCGATTCGCGACTCGGCAGGTGCCTCCCGTCTCGCCTTCTGTAGCGTGTGCCACAGAAATCGACGTGGAGGCAGGTGGATCTTGAAGGCTATGATCGCGCGGCTGATCACCGCCATCGTGCTGATCACCCCCGTGGTTCTCCTGATTGGTGGCGGCGGGGCCTTGCCACCCGGGGTGTCCTGGACCTGAAACCGTTAGGGGCCGCAATGCGTGATCTGCCGTGGCCTGCGAGGGGCTACCTGGTCGCCGTCATCGGGGCGGCGGCCGCGCTCATCGCCCGCAGCGTGGTCACCTCCGGGCACCTGGTCACCCAGGACGACCTGGGCGTCCTACTGGTGCTCGCGCTGCTGTTCCTGGTGTGCGAGTCGATGCCGACTCTGCTCAACGTGGAGCAGTTCGCGGTGTCGGTCAGCTTCTCGGCGTCGCTCGCCGCCGTGGTGCTGATCGGGCCGGAAGGCGCGGCGCTGGTGGGCCTGACGGCGGTGCTGAGCGTGCGTCCGGGGCTGCCGCTGATCAAGCGGCTGTTCAACGGGGCGCAGTTCGCGATCTGCGGGTACGCCGCCGGCTGGGTCTACCAGTGGCTCGGCGGCGCGGTCGGCGTGCCGCAGGTCAACCGGTTCGACCACCTCATCGGCCCGTACGCCGCCGCGACCGCCGTGTTCGTGCCGCTCAACATCCTGCTGACGCTGACCATGATCGGTCTGGCCACCAGGGTGCGCGGCATGGAGGTGCCGATGCGGGGCATGGTGCAGTTCCTGCTGTCGTACCTGGGGTACGGCACCTTCGGGCTGCTGGTGGCGGGGCTCTGGGCGACGGTGGCGTCCATCTCGGCGGTGCTGGTGCTGCTACCGCTGTTCGTCGCGCGCTGGGCGTTCGGGCAGTACCACGCACAGCAGCGCTCGTACGACGCCACGATCGCGGCCCTGTGCCAGGCGGTCGAGACCAAGGACTACTACACGCGCGGCCACTGCACCCGGGTGTCGCTCGCGTCCACCATGATCGCCCAGGAGATCGGCATGGGCCTGGAGCGGCTGCGCGCCATCCGCTACGCGGGCATGCTGCACGACGTCGGCAAGCTCGGCGTGCCCACCAAGGTGCTGCAGAAGGACGGCCCGCTCACCGAGGAGGAGTTCGCCGCGATCCAGCTGCACCCGATGCGCGGGCTGGAGATCGTGCGGGGCATCGACTTCCTGGACGAGGCGTACGCCGGGATCATGCACCACCACGAGCGGCACGACGGCAAGGGCTACCCGATGGGGCTGGCAGGCGACGAGATCCCGGAGTTCGCCAGGGTGATCGCGGTGGCCGACGCGTTCGACTCGATGACCTCCGACCGCTCCTACCGCGGCGCCCGGCCGGTCGAGGTGGCCGTCCAGGAGCTGCACAAGGGCGCGGGCACCCAGTTCGACCCGGTCATGGTGACGGCGTTCACGCGGGCGCTCGAGCGCGAGCCGTGGCAGCCGCCCCGCCGGGTCGAGCCGCCGCCGCCCGACGCCGCCGAGCCGCCGACCAAGGACCACGACGACCCGACGATGCCCATCCAGGTGGTGAGCGGGCAGTGACCCGTGCCTTCCAGGGGCTCGACTCGGGGCAGTTGCTGCTCATCTGCGGCGCGGGGCTGGTGGCGGTCGCGGGCGTCGCCCACACGGCCGCCGTCGGGCTCGACCGGCCGGAGATCGCGGTCGGGTTCGGCGCGCTGATCGCGGTCGGCGAGCTGGCCAGGCTGACCATGCCGGGCAACAGGGAGGTCGCGCCGATCGGGGCCGCCGCCGCGCTCGGCTACACGCTGCTGCTCGACCTGAGCCAGAACCCGCTGCGGCACTCCGCGCTCCAGGTGGTGGCCGTGATCGCGGTCGGCATGATCGCGGGCGCGCTGCCGCACCTGGCGGTCGGCCGTCCGCCGCGGCTCGACGCGATGGCCCGCCGCCTGCTCACGGGCGCGATGCTCGCCTTCGCCTTCCGGCCGCTGGCCGACCCGCTCTACCGGCTGACGCAGCCGCCCACGACGACCTGGTGGCCGGCGCTCACCGTGATGGTCGCGCTGATCACGGTGACACTGCTGGTCGACGTGCTGATCGCGGCCATGCTCAGGGCCGAGCAGGTGCGCACCGCATTCAGGGTGGCGGTGCGTGACGAGCTCAACATGGCGTTCCCGCTGGGGGCCGCGGTGGCGTCCTCGGGCGTGCTGCTGGCGCTGGCGACGCACAGCATGGACCTCGTCGCGCTGCTGGTCTTCGCCGCGCCGCTGCTGGTGACCCAGGTGGCCTTCCGCAAGTACGCCGGGATCCGCGCGACCTACCTGCAGACCGTCCGCGCCCTGTCGCGGGTCACCGAGGTCGGCGGGTACGTCGAGCCGGGGCACTCGCGCAGGGTGAGCCGCCTGGCGGTGGCGATCGGCCGCGAGCTGGGCATGGCCGAGCCGGAGCTGCTGGAGCTGGAGTACGCCTCGCTCATGCACGACATCGGCCAGCTCTCGCTGCGCGACCCCATTCCGGGGGGCGCCACCGTCCTGACCGAGCCGGAGCAGGCGCGGCGCATCGCCGAGCTGGGGGCCGAGGTGATCAAGCAGACGGGCGTGCTCGACCGGGTGGCGGAGGTGGTGCGCCGCCAGTGCGACGTGATGGCCGACGAGCCGCCGCTGTCGAGCCGGATCATCAAGGCCGCCAACGCCTACGACGACCTGGTCGGAGGGTCCACCGACCGCGACCGGGCGAGCGCCGCGCTGGAGCGGCTGCGCCTGGCGGCCGGTGCCGCCTACGATCCCGATGCGATCGAGGCGCTGTCCCGCGTCGTCGACCGCGCCGTCCGGCTGTGAAGGTCCAATTGTGACGGTCGTTGTGGGATTTCTACAGATCGCGCTCTCCGGTTCGGTGATTTAGGGGGAAGGGTTTGACGGGGTTGCGGCCATAAGGTGGTCGGCGTGCTTAGTGACACGCTTGGACCCGTTCTGATCGCCAACCGCGGAGAGATCGCGCGGCGGATCATCCGCACGGTCAAGGCGCTGGGGCTGCGCGCCGTCGCCGTGTACTCCGACGCGGACGCCGACCTGCCGTTCGTGCGCGAGGCTGACGAGGCCGTCCTGATCGGCCCGGCCAACCCGGCGCAGAGCTACCTCGACACGGACAAGGTGCTGCAAGCCGCCCGCGACACCGGAGCGAAGGCCGTCCACCCCGGTTACGGCTTCCTGTCGGAGAACGCGGCGTTCGCGAGGGCTGTCATCGACGCCGGAATGGTGTGGATCGGCCCGTCTCCCGAGTCCATCGACCAGATGGGCGACAAGATCAATGCCAGGAACCTGATGGAGGACGCGGGCGTGCCGGTCGCGGCGGGCACCCGCGAGCCCGTCACCGACCTCGGCCTGGCGCTCGAAGCGGCCGAGCGCATCGGCTATCCCGTCATGGTGAAGACCGCGGGCGGGGGTGGCGGCATCGGGATGTCCGTCGCGCGCGACGAGGAGGGGCTGGGCAAGGCGTTCGAACAGGCGGCCAGGGCGGCGGCCAGGTTCGCGGCGGCAGCGGCCGCCGGCGGCGAGGGTGACGCGCTCGCCGGGCCCGCGATCCTGCTCGAGCGCTACATCGAGCGGGCCCGCCACGTCGAGGTGCAGATCCTCGGCCTGCCCGACGGCAGGGTGCTGGCGCTGGGCGAGCGCGACTGCTCGGTGCAGCGGCGCCACCAGAAGGTGGCCGAGGAGTCGCCGTCGCCCGGTATCACGCCCGAGCTGCGTGAGCGCATGCTGGCCGCGGCCGTTCGGGCCGGCGAGGCTGTCGGCTACCTGGGCGCGGGCACCGTGGAGTGCCTGGTCGACGCCGACAAGCAGGACTTCGTGTTCCTCGAGATGAACACCAGGCTCCAGGTGGAGCACCCGGTCACCGAGCTGGTCACCGGGCTCGACCTGGTCGAGCTGCAGCTCAGGGTCGCCGCGGGCGAGAGTCCGGAGGTGCGGGTGGTGCCGAGCGGGCACGCCATCGAGTTCCGTGTCTACGCGGAGGATCCCAAGCGCTTCTTCCCCGGCCCTGGCAGGATCACCGCATGGTCCGAGCCGTCAGGCAGCGGTGTCCGTGTCGACTCCGGCTACGAGGAGGGGAACACGGTCACGCCGTTCTACGATCCGCTCATGGCCAAACTCTGCGTGTTCGGCGCGAACCGCGTGGAAGCGCTGGAGAACGCCCGGAAAGCGGTCGCGGAGTTCATCGTGGAGGGGCCGAAGAACAACCTGCCGTTCTGCGCGGAACTGCTGGAGGACGCCGAATTCCGTAGCGGCGACTACGACACGGGCCTCGTCGGGCGAATGCGGGCCTAACGGGACATGGCATTCTTGGATCAACAGGACGAGGGGAGTTTCGGTGGCTGAGATTCACGCGGAGATGGTGGCCAACGTCTGGAAGGTCGTCGTCAAGGAGGGCGACCAGGTCTCGGAGGGCGACACGCTGGTCATCCTCGAGTCGATGAAGATGGAGATCCCGGTTCTGGCCGAGGACGACGGCGTCGTGGCGCAGATCAAGGTGAACGAGGGCGACGTGATCCAGGAAGGCGACCTGATCGCCGTCATCGAGTAGCGCGTTCGAGGAACCTGGCACGGTCGACGACCACCCGCTCGATCGTGCCCCGGCCCACGACGGCGTGCCTGTCGCGGGCCTGGAACCGGAAGACCAGCCGCCGGCCGTCGACCTCGGTCAGCTCGACGCCGATCTCGACGTGCGTGCCCAGCGTGCTCGGGGCCAGGTGCTCCAGCTCGACCCGGGTGCCCACGGATGTCTCTCCCTGAGCGAGGTGCGGGCCCACGGCTTCGACCGTGGCCCTCTCGGCCAGCGCGAGCAGCCGGGGCGTGGCGAGCACGGGCACGTCGCCGCTGCCGACGTTCTGCGCGGTGTCCTCCCTCTCGACCATGATGACCAGCTGGGAGCGGAGACCCGGAGCGAGCGTCATGGCGAGCAGCCTACTGGGGCTCGGCTGATCTCCACGAAACCCGGACAAGTCCCGCCGTCAGCCCGCAAGATATGTTTGTACGGCTTGCAGCGATTCAAGTGGCATATGGGACTCGTGAGCCGTACACTCTCGAAGTTCCGTGACCTCTGCGTTACCTCACCGCGACACAAGTGCGCTTAGTTAAGAAAACTCTGGGGTGGGAGAGGTTGTTGAGGTAGGGGGTAACGGGGGAGTCATGGTAGCCCAAGGGACGACGCTGGCGGGGCGGTATCGTCTGGATACCCGTATAGGCGCCGGAGGCATGGGCGAGGTGTGGCGTGGCGAGGACATCGTCCTGGCGCGCACCGTCGCCGTCAAGGTGCTGCTCCCGGGCCGCATGGACGATCCCGGCTTCGTCGCCCGCTTCCAGGCGGAGGCGCGGGCGATGGCGACGATCAACCATCCGGGGGTCGTCGACGTCTACGACTACGGCGTCAGCGGCGACACCGTCTACCTGGTGATGAAGTTCGTCGACGGCGAGCCGCTCGACAGGCTGCTGGCGCGGCTCGGCCGCATCCCGCCACAGTCGGCCATGGAGCTGATCGCGCAGGCCGCCTCGGCGTTGCAGGCGGTGCACGACCAGGGGATCGTGCACCGTGACGTGAAGCCGGGCAACCTGTTGGTGCAGCGCGACGGCACGCTGGTGCTGACCGACTTCGGCATCGCCCGCTCCGACCTGGCCAACCGGCTCACCGACGCCGGCATGGTGCTCGGCACGGCCGCCTACTGCGCGCCCGAGCAGGCCGAGGGCGCTCCCGTCACGCCGGCCGTCGACGTCTACGCGCTCGGCGTGGTCGCGTACGAGTGCCTGGTGGGGCAGCGGCCGTTCGACGGCGACAGCGCCGTCACGATCGCGCTCAAGCACATCCGCGAGGCGCCGCCGCCGCTGCCCGCGGAGATCCCGCCGCCGGTGCGCGCGCTGGTGGAGCGGGCGCTGTCGAAGGACCCCGACAGGCGCCACCCGAGCGCCAAGGCGATGAGCGAGGCCGCGCGGCAGGCCGCGGCCGGCCAGCCGGCCACCCCGGAACCGGTCGCGCCGGTCACGGGCGCCACGATGGCGCCGCCGGTGGAGGCGTACCAGACGGGTGCCCACCAGGCGGCCCCTGAAGAGGCGGTGGCGACCGTCGCGGGGCAGAGGCAGCCCGGAAGCAGGCGCGCGGCCAAGGCGCGCCGCAGGGGCGGCCTGGTGGCCGGGATCGCCGCGGCGGTGGTGCTCGGTGCGGGCGCCACGGCGATCGCGCTGACCGGCATGACCACCGAGGGCGACCCCGATCCCACGAAGACGGCGAGCAACGCCGCCGCGTCCGAGATCATCACGCACGCTCCCACGCGGACCAGGACCACGAAGCCGGCGCCCACGCCCAAGGAGACCCACGAGGAGGAGGAGCCGCCGTCCCCCACGAGGGAGCCCGAGCCGGACCCCGATCCGACGACTCACAGGGCGACCCGCACCCCGACCAGCACGCCCTCGGCCACGCCGTCGACGACGAAGAAGCCGACGAGCACGCCGAGCGCCACGAAGAAGCCGGTCGAGAAGAAGCCGGTGCCGGCCGTGGTGGACCTGCCCTACCTCGACGCCAGGAAGATCGTCCTCGCGGCCGGGTTCACCATCAAGACGGACGACCAGACCCAGGGCAAGACGCCGCCCGAGTGCCTCATGGTGGGCGAGACGTTCCCGAAGGCCGGTGAGGAGCTGGAGGTGCGCAAGCCCGTCAGCATGGTCCTCATCCCGGCCGTGTCGTGCCCGACGGGCACGGCCTCGCCGACCCCGACGGGCACCGTCAGGTAGCGTCAGACGCCGGTCGTGTTGCGGGGGTAGGCGACCTGCGGGTCCGTGGCGATGTTCACCAGGTACGGCACTCCCGAGTCGAAGGCCCGCCGCAGCGCCGGCCCGATCTCCGACGGCCTGGTGACCAGCTCGCCCCCGCCGCCCAGCGCGGTCGCCACCTGGTCGTAACGGGTCTGCGGACGCAGCTCGGCGGCCACGTCGTAGCCGTAGAGCAGCTGCATGGGGTGCTTCTCCAGCCCCCAGATGCCGTTGTTGCCGCAGACCATCACGACCGGGAGGTTGTGCCGCACCAGGGTGTCGACGTCCATCAGGGAGAACCCGGCGGCGCCGTCGCCCAGCAGCAGCACCACCTGCGAGGACGGCCTGGCCAGCCGGGCGGCGATCGCGTAGCCGAGCCCGGTGCCGAGGCAGCCGTAGGGGCCGGGGTCGAGCCAGTTGCCCGGCTGCTTCGGCTCGACGTACTTGCCCGCGTAGGAGACGAAGTCGCCGCCGTCGCCGATGACCACGGCGTCGTCGGCGAGCACCTTGGCCAGCTCGCCGTAGATGCGCATGGGGTGGATCGGGTCGCTGTCGGACGCCAGCAGCCCGGCGTCGTCGGCGATGGCCGCAGCCGCCGTCTCGGCGAGCCGGGTGACCCAGGACGCGTACCGCGTCGGCTTGACGCCCACGTCGCCGCAGGCGGCGCCGAGGCTCCACAGCACCACCGACAGGTCGCCCGCGGCCGAGGCGACCGGCTGCATGTGCGTGGCGAGCTGCGACGGCGCGTCGGTGAGATGGACCACCTTGGCCAGCGGGGCGCCGTCCTTGCCGCCGAACCAGCCGTAGCCGAGGCGGAAGTCGAGCGGGGTGCCGACGACGATGACCAGGTCGGCCTGGGAGAAGGCGAGCCCGCGGGCGCGCGTGACGAGCAGGTCGTGACCGGCGGGCAGGATGCCCCGGCCCTGGCCGTTCGGGATGACCGGCAGCCGCCAGGTCTCGGCGAAGTCGCGGGCGGCCTCCTCGGCCCGGTCCATCCACACGTCCGAGCCGTATACCAGCACCGGGCGTTCGGCCTCGGCGATCAGCCCGGCGATGACGCGCAGCGCGTCGGGGTCGGGCTCCAGCGGCGACGGCGACTGGGTGCGGACCTCGTGCGCGGGCGAGGGGGCGAACAGGTGGTCCATGGCGACGTCGAGGAAGACCGGGCCGCGGTGCGGCGCGACGGCCGTGCGGAAGGCCATCTCGACGTCCTGCCCGACCGAGTCGGCGGCGCTCGCGGTGAAGGCCAGCTTGGTGATGGGGCCGAGCAGCGGCGGGTGGTCCAGCTCCTGCAGGGCTCCGCTGCCCCAGCGCGACTGCGGTGCCCGCCCGCCCATGACGACCACGGGGGAGCCGTTGAAGTGGGCCGTCGCGACTCCGCTGACCCCGTTCGTGATCCCCGGCCCGGCGGTCAGCACGGCCAGCCCCGGAGCCCTCGTCAGCCGGGCCGTCGCCTCGGCGGCGAACACGGCACTCTGCTCGTGACGCACGTCGAGGATGCGCATGCCCTCGTGCACCGCGCCGTCGTAGAGCGGGAAGACATGCCCTCCTGAGAGGGTGAACATGGTCTCGACGCCGTAGGCCTTGGCAACGGCGACAGCGGCGTCGCCGGCGTGCTTCGCAGACTCCATGCCCGGGTACTTACCAACGAGTCACAGGAGTAAACAGACCTTAAGGCTTACGTCCAACCGCGCCATAGCCGTCGACCTCGGCGGGCTCGCGGATGCCCAGGGGGCGCCAGCGCGAGACCGACACCAGGCCGGGCTCGACCAGCTCCAGGCCGTCGAAGAAGCGGCCGATCTGCTCGGGGCTGCGCTGGACGTACGGCAGCGCCCCGCTCTCGTTGTACTCCTGGTGCGCCTGCCGGTTGGCGGCGCTGTGGACGTTGCTGCCGTCGTTGAGCGCCAGGTAGCTGCCCGGCGGCAGCGCGTCGAGCAGTTGACGGACGATCGCCAGCGCCTGCTCGTCGTCCACGACGTGACCCATGATGCCGCTCAGGTTGAGCGCGATCGGCCGGGTGAAGTCGAGCGTCGCGGCGGCGGCGGCCAGGATCGTGCCGGGGTCGCGCACGTCGGCGTCGACGTAGTCGGTGGCGCCCTCCGGCGCGCTGGTCAGCAGGGCGCGGGCGTGGGCGAGCACGAGCGGGTCGTTGTCGGCGTAGACGACGCGCGACTCGGGGGCGACGCGCTGGGCGATCTCGTGGGTGTTGTCGGCGGTGGGCAGGCCGGTGCCGATGTCCAGGAACTGCCGGATGCCGGCCTCGCCCGCCAGCCAGGCGATGGTGCGGGTCAGGAAGCCCCTGGACGCGAGAGCGCCCTCGCGCATGCCCGGGAAGATCTGCAGGAACTGCTCGCCCGCGATCCTGTCGACCTCGTAGTTGTCCTTGCCCCCCAGCCAGTAGTTCCAGATGCGCGCGGAGTGGGGGACGCTGGTGTCGATCGTGCCGGCCATGGGGCTCCTTTGCTCGTCTGCCCCAAACCTAGACGATCTTCACCGGCGGCAGCAGACGAAGACCGAACCGTCGGGCGTCCGCGCGATGATCTTCCTGGCGGAGCCGGGCTCTCTTTTGACGTCGATCCTGCTCTCCTCGGCGTCCGACGTGACGTCGTAGGAGCCGCCGGGCACCGACAGGTTCACGTCGCCTGAGGCTCTGACGACCGCCTTCACGCTGGTCGGCCTCCCGCTGAAGGACAGGTTCACGCTGCCTTCGCCGGTCTCGGCGTCGACCTGGCCGCCGCTGAGCTCGCGGGCCCTGATCTCGCCCGTGCCGCTCCGGGCCCAGACCGCGCCCGCGACGCCGACCAGACCCAGGTCGCCGGCGGCCGAGGTGACGCGGACGTCGCCGTAGAGGCCGGACACGTTGAGCGGACCGCTGCCCGTCGTGGCCTCGACAGACGCCTCCGGCGGGACGAAGACGTCGTAGAAGACCTGGCAGCGGGGCCTGGAGCGGGGGTCGGAGCCGGAGCAGGTGGCGTCGAGCCGCAGGGTGCCGTCGCCCCATTTCTCGGTGACGACGGGCTTGTCGCGGGACCACTCCATCGTCCGGTTGGCCACCACCTCTCCGGCCTCGCCGGCCAGGACGTTGAGACCGATGTCGCCCTCACCCACCTCGATCTTGAGCGAGGTGGCCCGGAACGGGCGGGACCAGCCCGTGGTCTCGGTGGGCAGGCTGGCCCTGGCGAACTCGTTCCAGATCGCCGAGGTGGAGAGCAGCAGGGCGAGCGCGGTCGTCACGGCGCCCAGGACGAGCCAGACCGCTCTCATGGCAGACTCCTGATCTTGAGGAACCGCAGGACGGCGAGCACCCGGCGGTGGTCGCCCTCGGCGGGGGAGAGGTCGAGCTTGCTGAAGATGTTGCCGATGTGCTTGCCCACCGCCCCCTCGCTGAGCACCAGCTCCTGGCCGATGCCCGCGTTGGAGCGTCCCTCGGCCATCAGCTTCAGGACCTCGCGCTCCCTGGGCGTCAGCCGGTCGAGCGGGTCGCTGTGGCCGCGCAGCAGGAGCTGGGAGACCACCTCCGGGTCGAGGGCGGTGCCGCCCGCCGCCACCCTGCGCAGCGCGTCGATGAACTCGGCCACGTCCGCCACCCGGTCCTTCAGCAGGTAGCCGACGCCGCCGGCGGCCGAGGCCAGCAGCTGCGCGGCGTAGCGCTCCTCCACGTACTGCGAGAGCACCAGCACGGCCAGGCCGGGCTGCTGGCGGCGCAGCACGAGCGCGGCCCGCAGGCCCTCGTCGGTGTGCGTGGGCGGCATCCGCACGTCGGTGACGACCAGTTCGGGCCGGTGCTCCTCCGCGGCGCGCAGCAGTCCCTCGGCCTCGGCCACGGCGGCGACCACCCGCATGTCCGCCGCCTCGAGCAGCCGGATCAGACCCTCACGCAGCAGGACGGAGTCCTCGGCGAGCACTACTCGCACGGCAGTTCCACCTCGATCGTCGTGGGCCCGCCGAACGGGCTGCTCAGCCTGAACGTCCCGTCGACGGAGTCGATGCGCTGGGCCAGGCCGCGCAGCCCGGTGCCGCCGTCGAACCCGGCGCCGCCGCGGCCGTCGTCCCAGACCAGGACGTGCAGCCGGTCGCGCTCGCGCCGCACGTCCACCTCGGCCTTGGTGGCCGCCGCGTGCTTGGCGATGTTGGTGAGTGCCTCTGACACGATGAAGAACGCCACCGCCTCGATGGTCGGAGAGGTACGCCGCTCGATGTCGACGCGCAGTCGTACCGGGATGGGGGCCCGCGCGGCGACGCCGGAGAGCGCCGCGTCCAGGCCCTGGTCGTTGAGCACGGCCGGGTGCAGGCCGCGGACGAGGTCGCGCAGCTCCTTGAGCGCCTGCTTGGCCTCCTCGTGCGCCTGGGCGAGCGCCTCGCGGGCAGGTTCCGGCAGGTCGGTCAGCGTGGCGCGGGCCAGGCCCAGGTTCATGGCGAGCGAGACCAGCCGCTGCTGCGCGCCGTCGTGCAGGTCGCGCTCGATGCGGCGGCGCTCGGCGTCGGCGGCGTCGATCACCCCTGCGCGGCTCTCGGTCAGCGTCTCGATCCGCCGGTCCAGCTCGTCGCGGCTCGGCCCGAGCAGGGTACGGGCCACCGCCAGGTCGAGCGCCGCCATCGCCCGCGCCAGGACGGGCGCGAGCAGCAGCAGCACCAGCCCGGCCGCGGCGTAGGCGGCGGCCACGACCGGGTTCCTGAGGTCGAGCAGGAACACCATGGGCCGCGGATACAGCATCGGCTGTGTGAACGCCGTCAGCCCCACCACGGCCGCCCCCCACGCGACCGCGACGAGGACGGCGCTCACCAGGCCCACCACGGGAGAGAGCAGGTGGTAGCCGAGCTGCCGCCACGTGGCGCGGGCACGCCAGCCGGCGGGAGCCGCGATGCGCGGGATGTCCGCGCCGAGGAAGGCGGCGAAGCGGGAGCGCTGCACCGAGGTGAACCAGGGCAGGCCGCGGCGCAGGACGCGGGGCGCCACGGCGAGCACGATGGTCAGCCCGCACAGGACCACGGCGACGGGCAGCCCGATCACCACGTGGGCCGTGTCGAGCCAGGCCCGGGAGGACCACGGGCGGGGGACTTTCATGTCCCCCACGGTATGGACTCGCCGGGCCCGCTCGACAGGGGCCTGGTGGGCGAGGTGACGGTGGGGCTAACCCCACCGTCAGAGTGACGGTACCGACCAGCCTTTCGCGCCGAAGAGCGGAGCGTGTTCGGCGTTGACGAACAGGCGGTCCTCCGGGTTGGGGACGCGGAAGTAGCTCTGCGGGTGCAGCAGCTCCCTGGCGTTGTCCGACAGGTCGATCAGGTAGCGGTCCGGGGCCCGGCGCTGGGCGAGGAAGCGCAGCTCGAACGGGAGCAGCATGAGCGGCCCCGCGTGGTCCCAGAGGCCGAGCCCGGCGTCACGGGCCTGCCGCACCGCCAGCCTGGCCCTGCCCAGCGCGCCGGACTCGGCGAGGGCCCTGACGTCGCCCGGCGCGGGCACCGCGTCGGCCACCCGGTCCTTCTGGCGGACGAACGGGTCTACGTTGGGCCAGATGAAGTACGGGACGACGTGCCCGGCCGCCAGCAACCGTTCGTTGTAGGCGGGCGGGCGCGGCGGCTGCTTCTGGTCGCGGTTGACGTAGCAGAGCAGCCTGCCGTACCTGTCGAGGATCTCGTGCGCGAAGGCCAACCTGATCTTGAAGGTGGTCTCGTCGAGGCCCTGCTCGGTGATGTCGAGCCTGATCATCTCCTTGAGCGCGCGGGTGGCGGGGGCCGCGTGTGCGGCGTGGTTGGCGGCCGTCTGCGGGCCCAGCCTGGTCAGCAGGTGGGCGCGCAGGGCGGAGCGCAGCTCGAGGTCCTGGTAGCCCTTGGCGAACGGGTCGGTGAGGAAGGTCGTCCAGGCGGGGTCGCCGATGTCGACGAAGCCCTTGGGGAAGTCGGGGAAGTTCGGGTTGCGGGGCAGCTCGAAGCTGACCTCGGGGGCGTCCACGCCGAGCAGGCGGACGCCGAAGTTGCCGTCGGCCGCGATGTTGATCGTGTCGCCGTCGTGCACGATCCTGTCCACCGGCTGGGCCGCGCCGTTGGCGCGGGCGAGCAGCGCATGGCCGACGGTGATGCCGGGGACGGGTTGTTCGAGGGCCTTTGCCATGCCTGCATCATCACCCTGCCTTGCTCATAAGTCCCGAAATAGGCGAACGAGTTGGGGGTGTCTTGCATCTCATGGGATGAGAACGGGGAGAGTGAGAGATGTTGCCATTAGGTGTGGCCGTCGCGGCGGTACTGGCAGGGACGAGCCTGACGGGCGGGATTCCTCAGGGCATGCTGTTCCTGGAGTCCCACCCGCCGGCGAAGCCGGGGGAGACCTACCAGGTGAGCGAGTCCAGGACGGTGCCGCTGGCGCTGAACCCCTGCTTCCGCCGCCTCCGCGCCGACAGCGGCCGCCTGGAGGCCAGGACGGCCTCCTACAGCGTCGAGGACCGGTGGAAGTCCGAACAGATCGTCCTCTACAAGGACACCGCCCACGCGAAGAAGGCCCTGCGCGGCCTGCGCGCCGACCTGAGGAGATGTGCGGACGTCGGGAGCGGCCGCGACGACTACCGGTGGTTCACCAGGCCCCTCGACGTCGGAGACGAGGGGCTGCGGGCGGGGAGCCGCTTCTTCGAGAGCGGCGAGCAGGCGGTGGCGACACGGAGCGGCGCCGCGCTCTACATCGTGGAGGAGAGCGCCTGGCCGTCGAAGAGCCTGCCGATCGACCGCTTCCGCGGCCTGATCGCCCAGGCCGAGAAGATGACCGTGAAGATCTGCGCCCTACCGGAGGCCGCCTGCCGGAGCCGTTCGCAGGCGGTTCACGGGTGGTTCACGGACGGCGCAGGCGGGTGACGAACTTGTAGCGGTCGCCGCGGTACAGCGACTGCGCCCACTCCACCGGGTTGCCGTCGGCGTCGAAGGCATGGCGGGTGAGCAGGAGCATGGGCAGGCCCACGTCCACGCCCAGCGCCTTCGCGTCGTACGGCGTGGCCAGCACCGTCTCGATGATCTCCTCGGCGTCGGTGAGCCGCACGTTGTAGGCGTTGTGCAGCGTCTCGTACAGCGAGGAGTGCACCTCCAGCTCGCGGCGCAGCCTCGGGAAGCGGCGGGCCGACAGGTGGGTCGTGTCGATCGAGACGGGCTCGCCATTGGCCAGCCGCAGGCGGTGGATGCGCAGCACGCGCCCGCCCGGGTTGATGGCCAGCCGCCGCGCGAGCGCCTCGTCGGCGGTGACGTAGCCGATCTCGAGGATCTTGGTGTCGGGTTCCAGGCCCGCCGTGCGCAGGTCGCCGATGTACGACGTGAGCTGGAGGACCTGCGCCACCTTGGGCTGGGCGACGAACGTCCCCTTGCCCTGGATGCGCAGCAGCCTGCCCTCGACGACCAGTTCCGTCAGCGCCTGCCGGACCGTGGTGCGCGAGGTCTCGAACCGGACGGCGAGGGTCCGCTCGGGCGGCAGCGCGGTGCCCGGAGACAGCGTCTTCGTGAGCTCGAGCAGGCTCCGTTTCACGTCGTAGTACTTCGGTACGCGCGGGCCGTCGTCTGTCACGCTCTCACCTTCACTTCTGCCACGGCGGTGAGGGCGTGTCTGGTCACCGCGAGATCATCGGAACTCAGGTTGGCCCGAGCGGTCAACCGCGGGCAGGACCGCACGGGGGGAGGGCCGTCCGTTTCCAGATCGAGTGCGCGGCCCGTCACGGCTGTCCCACTCGCCCTGGCACGTACGATTCCAGGTAGCTCAGGCTGATTGCGAAGGATATACACAGCGGAGAGCGCGGCGGCAATCGAGGGCCGTGCCGCTTGCCCGCCGGTCTCGAGAAACGTGTCGATCATCTCCTCTGTGATGCTTCTCACCTTGTGAGATTCCCGAAAAAGGCCCGTTGAGCGCACGCAGCCGCGCCAGAAGTCCCGCCATCGGGTCCTCAGCGGGGGGCCGGTTTGGTTCTCGCGGCAGAAAGCACGCATGATGCACTCGTGCCGACTCTCAGCGACCTCGTCGTCCGTCACACCGCGCTCGACGCGGCGGACCTCGACTGGCTGCACTCGCTGGTCTCCGACTGGCAGCTGCTGGCCGACCTGTCGTTCGCCGACCTCGTCCTGTGGGCGCCCCTGCTGGACGAGGGCGGCTGGATCGCGATCGCGCAGATGCGTCCCACCACCGGCCCCACCGTCTACCACGACGACGTCGTCGGCACCGTCGCGGCCAAGGGCGAGCGCCAGCTGATCGACACGGCCTGGGACGAGCGGCGCATCTGCCGGGAGGGCGACCCCGACTGGTCCAGCGGCGTGCCCGTCCGCGAGGAGACCATCCCGGTGCGGCGCGCGATCGCCAGCGGCGAGGGCCGCCTGATCGGCGTGATCCAGCGCTCCACCAACCTGTCGTCGGCCCGCACCCCGTCGCGCCTGGAGCTGACCTATCTGCAGAGCGCCTCCGACCTGGCCCAGATGGTGGCGGAGGGGCGCTTCCCGTTCTCCGGCGAGGAGCCGATCCTGGTTCGCTCGCCGCGCGTCGGCGACGGCCTGCTCAGGCTCGACAGGGCGGGCCGGGTGACCTACGCCTCGCCGAACGCGCTGTCGGCCTACCGCCGGCTCGGCCTGCACGCCGACCTGGTCGGCGCCGAGCTCGGGCGGGTGACGGCGAACCTCTGCTACTCCGACGAGCCGATCAACGAAGACCTGATGATCGTCGCGAGCGGGCGCGCGGCCAAGGAGACCGAGGTCGAGTCGGGCGGCACGATCGTCCAGCTCCGCGCCATCCCGCTGATCGTCGGTGGCGGGCGCATCGGCGCGCTGGTGCTCATCCGCGACGTGACCGAGCTGCGGCGGCGCGAGCGCGAGCTGATGACCAAGGACGCCACGATCCGCGAGATCCACCACCGGGTCAAGAACAACCTGCAGACCGTGGCGGCGCTGCTGCGGTTGCAGGCGCGGCGGCTGCGCGTCCCCGAGGGGCGTGAGGCGCTGGAGGAGGCGGTACGGCGGGTCGGCTCGATCGCGATCGTGCACGAGACGCTCTCCCACACGCCGGAGGAATTCGTGGACTTCGACGACATCGCCGACCGCGTGATCGCGATGGCCGGGGAGGTGTCGGCGCCCGAGGCGGCCGTCACGCCGCGCCGGGTGGGCGCGTTCGGGGTGCTGCCCTCGCTGATCGCCACGCCGCTCGCGATGGCCCTCACCGAGCTGCTGCAGAACGCCCTCCAGCACGGACGTCCCAAGCGGATCCAGGTGGTGGTGCACCCTGAGAGCGACCGGCTGCGCGTGATCGTCTGGGACGACGGTCAGGGCCTGCCCGACGACTTCGAGCTCGACAGCTCCACCAACCTCGGCCTGCAGATCGTGCGCACCCTGGTGGAGGGGGAACTCTCCGGCAAGCTGTCCATCGAACCGCGGGCGGGTGGGGGAACCGAGGCCACACTCTCGATCCCGCTTCCGTCAGCCTGAACGCCGCGTCCCGTAAGGACGCGGCGCGGTCCTGGCGGAAGCGCGGTCACACCAGGTTGGTCGGCTCGCTCGGGAAGGGGTCAGGCGGTGGCGCGGGCGCGAGCGCGAGCCGTGCGGCGCTTGAGCGCGCGACGCTCGTCCTCGCTGAGGCCGCCCCAGACACCGGCGTCCTGTCCGGACTCCAGCGCCCACTTCAGGCACGCCTCGACGGCCGGGCAAGACCGGCAGACCTGCTTGGCCTCCTCGATCTGCAGGAGAGCGGGGCCGGTGTTGCCGATCGGGAAGAACAGCTCGGGGTCCACGTCACGGCAGGCAGCTCGGTGGCGCCAGTCCATGCGTCCACTCCTTAGTAGATGGAGCCGTAGGTGGGCTCCGTGCGGCTACTGCTTTGTGAAGTCTTTCACTAGCTCAGCCAGACAATTCCCCGGATCCTTTGTGGGACCGGGGTTGTCCGCTGAGCGCCGAAACGACCTTGGGGTTTGGTTAAAGGTCCTACGTTCCGACGTCAGTCTGAGCTTTTCAGCCACGGAGAGTGCACGCAAGAGGGTTGGCCCGAAGTTTTGGCCTAGATAGATGTCGGATGCGTCACACAATGACCGAATGTAACCGGCTAGACCAGAACTTGTAACGCGTTCGGTGTAGAGCGAAATGTCACGTATTCGCGTTCTCCCAGGTAGTCCCCGTCCAGCTGGAAGGCCAACGGCCGGTCGGCGGAGAGGGTGAACTCGGCCTCGTCATGCAGCTGCACCAGGTGCCGACCGGCCGGAAGACTGTCACTCTCCGTGAGAATCTGCCGGATCAGGGACGTCAGCGAGACCAGCCCCATGCGCCTGAGCCCCAACAGGTCGAGCCCGGTCTCGAAACTCGCCCACGGCGTGGGTGTGACGGGCCGGGCGCCGACGTACGTCCAGGGTGAGGTGTTGGAGATGATCGCCATGAAGACCCCCTCGACCGTGGGGATGCCCGGCCCGGTCAGCGTCATGGCCGGCTGCTGCTTGTCGGTGGCGAGATAGTGCCGCAGCGCGGTGTTCACGTAGCGGGCGGGAGTGGCCTTCCGCCCCGTCCCGCGCAACCCCTCCACGGCCCGGACGACCTCGGCGTCGTACCCCATCCCCGAGCAGAAGGTGAAGTACCGGCTCTGGCCCTCCCAGAGCGCCTGCCCCAGGCCCACGGTTCTGCGCCGCCCGTCGCGCAACGCCTCCAGCACCGCCCCCGTCGCCTCGACGGGATCGTTCGGCAGGCCGAGGGCCCGTGCGAACACGTTCGCGCTGCCGCCGGGAATGACCGCCAACAAGGGACGATGGGCGCTGGGGTTCTCGTCGTCGCCCTCGTCGCCGACGGCGGTGAGCAGCCCGTTGACCGTCTCGTTGATCGTTCCGTCGCCGCCGAGCACGGCCACCATGTCGTAACCCTTGGCCCGCGCGGTGCCGGCGAGCGACGCCGCGTGCCCCCGGTACCCGGTCTCCTCCACGGTCAACTCGACGGCGGCGCCGAGCGCCCGGATCAGCACGTCACGCGTGCGGGCGTTCGTGGTCGTGGCCTTGGGATTGACCAGGAGCATCGCGCGCATAAAGCCAGAGTATCCGCCAGGAGACCATCCGGAGCGGGGGGTGGGGGCGTCGTGAAACGTCGGAGGGCAGGCTTTCCCATTCGAGTCGGTGCGGGGCCGGACGGTGTCCTTGCGGAGGGCGGGTGCCTGGCCGGATAGGGTTCCCGGTGTGGCAAACCGTCCGCTTACTCTGATCATCGCCGCTGCCGTCGTCGCCCTGGAAGGGCTGGTGGCGCTCGGTCTGGGCCTCTACGTGGCGGTGGAGACCCTGCTCGGCAAGCCCGAGAGTCTCACCAGCGCGCTCGCCGAAGCCGGGTTCGGGGTGCTGATCGGGGCCGGGCTGCTCTGGGTCGCCGGAGGCGGGCTGTTCCGGGTGGAGCGGTGGGGGCGGTCGCCGGGCGTGCTGGCCCAGATCTTCATGATCCCGGTGGCGATCACGCTCATCCAGTCGGACAAGCCGCTCATCGGGATCCCGCTGATCGTGGTCGCCCTCGTCGGGCTCGGCACGCTCCTCGCGCCTCCCACCACCACCGCCCTCTACGGCGACGACTAGTCTTCCGCCGTCAGGCCCTCGCGCAGCTGGGCCAGCGTGCGGGCCAGCAGCCGCGAGACGTGCATCTGCGAGATGCCCAGCTCGGTGGCGATCTGCGACTGGGTCATGTTGCCGAAGAACCGCAGCAGCAGGATGCGCTTCTCCCGCGGCGGCAGGCGCTCGAGCAGCGGCTTGAGCGACTCGCGGTACTCGACTCCCTCCAGCGACTCGTCGACGATGCCCAGCGAGTCGGAGACCGCCGGCGCGTCGTCGTCGCCGGAGTCGGGCGCGTCGAGCGAGACCGTCGAGTAGGCGTTGGCCGACTCCAGGCCCTCCAGCACCTCTTCCTCGGTCATCTTCAGGTACGCGGCCAGCTCGGCGACGGTCGGCGCGCGCCCCTCACGCTGCGACAGCTCGCTGATCGCCTTGGTCAGCGAGAGCTTGAGCTCCTGCAGGCGGCGCGGCACGCGCACCGCCCAGCCCTTGTCGCGGAAGTGCCGCTTGATCTCGCCCACGATGGTCGGGGTGGCATAGGTGGAGAACTCCACGCCCCGGTTGAGATCGAAGCGGTCGATCGACTTGATCAGACCGATGGTGGCGACCTGGGTGAGGTCGTCGAGCCACTCGCCCCGATTGCGGAAGCGACGGGCCAGGTACTCGACCAGGGGAAGGTGCAGCTCCACCAGCTCATCCCTGATGCGCTGGCGGCGCGGCTCCCCCGGACCCAGCTCGGCCAGCTCGGCGAAGAGCATGCGGGCGCGCACCCTGTCGGGCACGGCGTGTTCGCTGGTGGCCATGGCTCCAGTCCTTTCCGTCACGCCGGCCTCGCCGCGCCTCGGCGCTTACGCAGGACGATCGCCATGCGGTCGGGGGAGTCGGTTACCGCGTCGACGTCGTCGGCCAGCGCGGTCAGCACCATCCAGGCGAAGTCGTCGCGCTTCGGCGCGGAGCTGCCGACTGTCGCCACCTCGACCCTGACCTGCATCTCATGCCCGGTCAGCTCGAACTCGGCGGTCAGATCGGTGCCCGGCACCGCTTCGCTCAGCAGCATGGCGCACGCCTCGTCGACCGCGATCCGCAGATCCTCGATCTCGTCCAGCGTGAAGTCAAGCCGCGCGGCCAGCCCGGCGGTAGCCGTACGCAGTACGGACAGGTAGGCGCTCGCGGCCGGGAGCCTGATGCTCACCATGTCGCGGATGCCAGACCCGCCTTCCGTACGCGTCTCGGTGTCCTCGGTCACGTTCCTCCTCGCATACACGACGCTGACTGCAACTTACCGCCCCTGGGAGGTGGTTGGCTGATTCAGACTCGCCATCAACGGAAAAGGCTCTGCGCGGATTCCCACCGCACAGAGCCTAATGTGCCGTTTTAGGCGGCCTTGGTCTCCCAGAAAATCTTGGCGATTTCGTCGATCTTGCCCAGGAGGTCCTCCGCCTTGGCGACGTCGACCGTGCCCTTGGCACCGGCGGCGCCGGCCAGCTTCGTGGCGTCCCAGAAGAGCTGGTGGAGCTGGGGGTACTGCTCGAGGTGCGGCGGCTTGAAGTAGTCGGTCCACAACACCCACAGGTGGTGCTTGACGAGCTCGGCGCGCTCCTCCTTGATCGTGACCGCACGGGCACGGAAGACAGGGTCCTCGTTGGCCGCGTACTTCTCCATGATCGCCTTGACCGACTCCGCCTCGATGCGGGCCTGGGCGGGGTCGTAAACCCCACAGGGCAGGTCGCAGTGGGCGGAAGCGACATGCTTGGGTCGTAGCAGTCGTGCGAGCATCAGAAAGTCCTTCCTTGATGCCGAATCAGCTTGGTCCACATCCGACCTTACTCGTGTCCAAACGCCTGCGGAGGAGGGGGTCACAGCCCATGAGAGTGCGTGTCGAGGGCGACTCGATGCTTCCCGCGCTGGTTCCCGGTGACTGGCTCTTCGTCAGGAGAGGCGCCACCGTCCACCCGGGAGACCTCGTCGTCGCCAGGCTCCCGGACGATCCCGACCGGCTCATCGTGAAACGGGCGCAGTGGCACAGCAAGGAGGGCTGGTGGCTGGAGAGTGACAACCAACGGGCCAGCGGCCGGCGCGACAGCTGGGACTTCGGCCCGGTCCAGGACATCGTCGGGCGGGTGGTGCTGCGCTACTGGCCGTTGCTCCGCCTGGCCCGGTAGGCGGCGACGTTGGCCCGGCTGGCGCAGCGCGCCGAACAGTAGCGGCGGGAGCGGTTGGAGGAGGTGTCCAGGAAGGCGCGCGAGCAGCGGGCGTCCTGGCAGCGTCCGAGCCGGTCGGCGCCCAGCTCGGCGACCACCGCGGCCAGGCCCATGACGGCGCAGGCGGCGGAGTCCTCGGCCAGGTGCAGGTGCCAGCGCTGACCGTCGTGCCCCGAGAGCTGCGGACGTACCGGGTAGCGCACGAGCAGCGCGTTCAGCCTGGCCACCAGCGTGTCCTCGTCGGCCGAGGCGAACACGGCGATCAGTTCCTCACGGAGCCCGCGGAGCCCGGGCGGCGGGTCGGGGTCGTTGACCAGGCGGACGGCCCACTCCGCGTAAGAGGTCAAGTCCATGCAGGAGTATTACACGCGCCGGGGGACGGGCTTACACGCGACGGCGGGACGGCTGACGTGCGACGGCGGGACGGGCTGACGCGCGACGGCGGGGGCACCCGGAACCCGGGTACCCCCGCCGTCGCGCGTCGGACGGACGGCCGGTCACTCCTCCGGATGCAGGACCCGCCTGAGGAACGAGCGGGTCCTCTCGTGCTGAGGATCGCCGATCACCTGGGCGGGCGGGCCGTCCTCGACGATGACGCCGCCGTCCATGAACACCACCCGGTCGGCCACCTCACGCGCGAAGCCCATCTCGTGCGTGACCACCAGCATGGTCATCCCCTCCTCCGCCAGCTTGCGCATGACGGTGAGGACGTCGCCGACCAGCTCCGGGTCGAGCGCCGAGGTCGGCTCGTCGAACAGCATCAGGTCGGGGTTCATGGCCAGCGCCCTGGCGATGGCGACCCGCTGCTGCTGCCCGCCGGACAGCTGGCCGGGGAAGGCGTCGCACTTGGCGCCCACGCCGACCTTCTCCAGGTTCTCCCTGGCGACGACCTCGGCCTCCCGCTTGCCGCGCTTCAGCACCCGGCGCTGGGCGATCATGACGTTCTGCAGGGCCGTCATGTGCGGGAACAGGTTGAACTGCTGGAACACCATGCCGATGCGGCGCCTGACGGCGTCGATGTCCGCGTCGGGGTGGCTGACCTCGACGCCCTGGACGGACACGCTGCCCTTGGTCGGCTGCTCGAGCAGGTTCACGCAGCGCAGCAGCGTGGACTTGCCGGACCCGGACGGCCCGATCACGCAGACCACCTGGCCCGGCTCGACCGTGACGTCGATCCCCTTGAGCACCTCGTTCGCGCCGAAGTACTTGTGCAGGTCCCTGATCTCGATGGCGTGCGTCATCGGCCCATCCCCTTACGCTTCTCCAGCCGGGTCGCAAGGTAGCCCAGCGGGATGGTGACGATCAGGTACGTGATGCCCGCAACCATGATGGGTGTGGCGTTGGCGTACTGGGAGGCCAGGTCGTTGCCGAACTTGGCCAGCTCCACGTACTCGCCCGACACGCCGAGGAACAGCACCAGCGACGAGTCCTTCAGCAGGCCGACGAACTGGTTCGTGGTCGGCGGGATCACGATCCGGATGGCCTGCGGGATCACCACCGTGAGCTGTGCCCGGCCCGCCGACATGCCGAGCGACCTGGCCGCCTCCGTCTGGCCCTTCGGCACGGCCTGAAGGCCCGCGCGGAACACCTCGGCCTGGTACGCCGCGCCCACCAGGCCGAGCCCCAGGATGCCCTGGCCGTAGGTGCCGCCGGGCACCTGGAACCCGGGCAGCGCCAGCGGCAGGAACGTGATCATCAGGAAGATCAGCAGCGCTGGGAGCCCGCGGAAGATCTCGATGTAGACGACCGAGATCCAGCGGTAGGGACGCACCTGCGAGATGCGCATGAGCGCGAGCAACAGCCCCAGGACGAAGGCGAAGACGAAGCCGCCGACCGTGTAGATGATCGTGTTCTTCAACGCGATCGTGAACAGGTCGGGCAGCGCCTTGTCGGCCACGTCGGGCTTGGCGAAGTTCTGCGCCAGGCTGCCCCAGTCCGCGTACAGGACGAGCGCGACGAGGAGCACGACCAGGACGCCGTACTGGACGCCGCGGCTGATCTGCTGTTTCTTGCGCGGGCTGAGCCGGGCGTGGCCCGACTCAGCGGTCGTGGGCTGGTCGGCCATGGATCAGCCCAGCTCGCCAGGCTTCTTGCCGAACCACTTCACGTAGATCTTCTCGTAGGTGCCGTCGGACTTGGCCTGGGTGATCGAGTCGTTGATCGTCTTGAGCAGGGTCGGGTCGGAGCCCTTCTTCAGGCCGACGCCGTACTGCTCGCCCGTGTTGAGGCTGGCGATCATCTCGAACTTGGCTGCGATGTCGGGCTTCTTCAGCCAGGTGAGCACCACGGGCAGGTCCTGGACGATCACGTCCGCCTGCCCGGCCTGGAGAGCCAGGAGCTCCTTGGCCGAGTCGGCGTACTCGGTCGGGTTGAGGCCCTGCTTCTTGACGTATTCGAGGCCGGTGGTGCTGGCCTGCGCGCCAAGCTTGAGGCTCTTCGCCTTGACGTCCTCCAGCGACTTGGCGCCCGTGCCCTTCTTGGCCAGCAGTGCCTGCGTGGCGTCGAAGTACGGCTCGGAGAAGTCGATGTTCTGCTTGCGCTCCGGAGTGATCGTCATGCCGGCGGCGGCCACGTCGCACTTGCCGGCGGCCATGGCGGCACCACTCTTGATCACCGCGAAGTCGATGTCGACGATGTCCTGCGTGACCCCCAGCTTCTTGGCTGCCAGGTCGACGATGTCGACGTCGAAGCCGACGATCTTGCCGCTCGCGTCCTTGAACTGGAACGGCTCGTACGGGATGTTCGTGCAGACCGTGAGCTTGCCGGGATGCACCAGCTTCACACCACCTGCGGTGTTGGTGGAGGCTGAGGTCGAGCCTCCACCTCCGCTACCGCACGCACTCAGCGCGAGAGCGGCGGTCAGTGCGAGCGCGCAGGCGACGTAGCCACGGCGGCTCGTAGGACTGAGGGCCATGTGCGGCCTCCTCGAAGTGCTTTGCCACGAAAGACGGGTTTTGTGAAGTTTAGATGGCCGTTCGAGGCGCTCTGTCATTTGACAATTAACAATGCGTCAACGGAACGGCGTCGTCTCCGACACCATCGCCATCTCAGCATGTGACAATATGGAGCAACGGGTGACCCCCGTACCCCCTCACGAGACGATCGTCGAGGGGAACCTGGCGGCTACCGAAGCCAGGCCTCCCGCGCCCGTCTGCCGAAGGTCTTCCGTCCGACGAATACTGGGGTCTCTGTGGCTACCACACCCGATTCTTCCTCCCTCGACGCCGATCCCGCGTTCGCGCTGCACCGCGGCGGCAAGCTCGAGATCCGCTCCACCATTCCGGTGCGCGACGCCGACGATCTGTCGCTCGCCTACACGCCCGGCGTCGCCCGCGTCTGCACCGCCATCGCCGAGAATCCGGCCCTGGCCGACGACTACACCTGGATCTCCAACGTGGTCGCCGTCGTCTCCGACGGCACCGCCGTGCTCGGCCTGGGCGACATCGGCCCGTCGGCCGCCATGCCGGTCATGGAGGGCAAGGCGCTGCTGTTCAAGGAGTTCGGCAACGTCGACGCCGTCCCGATCTGCCTCGACTGCACGGACGTCGACGAGCTCGTCGAGACCGTGGTGCGGCTCGCGCCCTCCTTCGGCGGCATCAACCTGGAGGACATCAGCGCGCCCCGCTGCTTCGAGGTCGAAGACCGGCTGCGCGCCCTGCTCGACATCCCCGTCTTCCACGACGACCAGCACGGCACCGCCATCGTGGTGCTCGCCGCGCTGCAGAACGCGGCCCGCCTGACCGGCCGGCGGCTCGGCGACCTGCGCGCCGTCGTCGCCGGAGCCGGCGCGTCGGGCGTGGCCGTCACCAGGATCCTGCTGGAAGCGGGCATCGGCGACATCGCCGTCTCCGACTCCAAGGGCATGATCTACTCCGGCAGGGAGGGCCTGAACCCCGTCAAGGAGGCCCTGGCGCGCGACACCAACCGCGCCCACCACACCGGCTCCACCGAGGAGGCGCTGGCGGGCGCCAACGTGTTCGTGGGCCTGTCGGGCTCGACCGTCTCCGAGGCCGCCATCGCGTCGATGGCCCCCGACTCGATCGTGTTCGCGCTGTCCAACCCGACGCCCGAGGTGCTCCCGTCGGTGGCCGCCCGGCACGCCAGGGTGGTCGCCACCGGCCGCTCCGACTTCCCCAACCAGATCAACAACGTGCTGGCCTTCCCCGGCGTGTTCCGCGGCGCGCTCGACGTCAGGGCCACCACGATCACCGAGAACATGAAGGTGGCGGCGGCCGACGCGCTCGCCGGCGTCGTGGGCGACGACCTCGCGGCCGACTACGTCATCCCCAGCCCGTTCGACAAGCGGGTCGCCCCCGCGGTGGTCGCCGCCGTGGTCGCCCAGGCCCGCGCCGACGGGGTCGCCCGCCTCTGACATCTTCGCTCCCTCGTCAAGGGACCGTCATGGAACGGTCACCGCTAGGTTACTCTTAGTGGTATGACAGAAGCTCTCTGTAAGGACAGTGGGCGCCGACACCTGTGGCGAGGTGAGCGATGGAACGCCAGCCCAACCGGCTGCTACAGCAGCTCATCGCGGAGGCGGCCTTCTCGCACAAGGGGCTGGCCAGGCGCCTCGTCGATCTGGGAGCCGCGCGAGGCACCCCCGGCCTCAAGTACGACCACAGCTCCGTGCTGCGCTGGATCGGTGGTCAGCGGCCGCGGGATCCGGTGCCGTGCCTCCTCACCGAGATCTTCGCTCTCCGGCTGGGCAGGCCGATCACCACTGACGACCTGGGCATGCCGGCCATCACGACACCTCTCGATCTCGGGCAGGTGTTCACGCACACGTGGCAGGAGGGGGTCTCGACCGTGACGGCGCTGTGGCGGGCGGACGTGGAAAGACGGAAGTTCCTCGTCGACTCGACGTTCGCGATAGGGGCAGGGTCCGTCGGGGCCGTGCGCTGGCTGACGTCCCCGGCGGAAGGGCGGGTCGGCGGCGCGGGCAGCCGCCGCGTGGGCAAGGCGGACATCACCGCCATCCACGAGGTCACCCGCGCGTTCGGCGAGCTCGACAACCGGTTCGGCAGCGGGCGCGTCCGCTCGTTCGTGGTCAAGTACCTCGACACGGCCGTCTCACCGCTGCTCAAGGACGGCACGTACGGCGCGGCCGCCGGGCGGCAACTGGCGGCGGCGGCCGCCGAGCTCACCCGGCTGGCCGGCTGGATGGCCTACGACCTGGAGCAGCACGGGCTCGCCCAGCGCTACCTCATCCAGGCACTGCGCCTGGCCAGGGGGGCCGACAACCACGCGCTGGGCGCCGAGATCCTCGCGGGCATGGCGCACCAGGCGATCTACATGGGTCAGCCGGCCCACGCCCTCGACCTGGCCAGAGCCGCCGCGCTCTCGGCCGAACGGGCGAACGTCCCGACCCTGCTGGCGTCCAGCCACGTCCTGGAGGCACACGCGCACGCCGGTCTCGGCGACGCGCGCTCCTGCGGCACCTCGCTGCACCAGGCCGAGCTGGCCTTCGACGCACGCGAGCCCGGCGCGGAACCGGCGTGGCTGAGCTACTTCGACGAGGCGTACCTGTCGGCCAAGTTCGCGCACTGCTTCCGCGACCTGGGGGAGGGGGAGCGGGTCGTCCGGCAGGCCAGGCGCTCCCTCGACATGGACCACCGCTACGTCCGGGGCCGCATGTTCAACCTGTCGCTGCTGGCGGCCGGGTTATTACAGTGCGGCGAGCTGGAGGAGGCCTGTACGACGGCCGCCCAGGCGCTGGCGCTGGCGGGGGAGCTGCAGTCGGCGCGATCCCGGTCGTACGTGGCGGACCTGCGCAAGCGGCTGGAGCCGTACAAACGCGAGCGCGCGGTGATGGCGCTGAACGCGGAACTGGCGCCTGTGTGACCATGGGTGCTCTTCCGGCCGACCCCGGCCATTCCGCAACGGTGGGGATCGCAGAAGCAGCCAGGACCCTGTCCCGGCTGATCGATCGTGTCGAGGCGGGTGAACAGATCGCCATCACCCGAAGGGGGCGTCCTGCGGCCGTGCTGATGTCGGTCCGGCGACCGGTGTTTCCTGATCAGTCCACGGGACATCTGCTCGTGCAGTGGTTCGACCAGTTCGGCGCGGATCCGGAATTCGCGGCCGACATCGACGAAGTCGTCCGAGAGCGTTAACGGGCGGCCGGTACCCGCGTGGTCGCGGACATCGAACGCGAAATCTCCGACCTGCGCAAGCTCCAGGGATACACGCCCGGTATCTCCGTCATCACGCTCGGAGAGCTCATGACAGGGGTGGCCAGAGCGAAGAACTGCGCAGAGCAGTAGCGTCGGGCTGACACTCTCGCTGGTCTCATCAGCAAACTCTTCGTGGTCGGGTTCACGACGTATTCCATGCTCAATGCCTCAGCGCGGTTCGGGCAGCGTACGGACATGCTTATCGCGCCATCGGCGATGGAACATGACGCGAGCCTGCTGACCAACGATCGGGGCCTGGTAAGGCTCCAGGAGGTCAGCAGGCTCAGGGTGTTGCGTCCGGGGAGATCGGCCTGGGCTACTTGAGCATCTCGCCGTTCGGGCCGACGATCTTCCCGGTCTCGGCGTAGTTCGCCTTGTTGTAGACGTCGGCGGTCTCGCCGTCGAAGTAGGCCGAGCTGATGAAGTCGACCCGGCCGTTGCCGTCCTGGTCGTGGAACATGCTGGTCACGCCGTTGACGTAGCCGGTGCGCTTGTTGTTGTCATACTTGAGCAGCCAGGGGCCGCCGTCCGCGCCGCCGGTCATCGAGCACTTGAGCACCTGGTGGGTCTCGACCTTGAAGGTGTTGACCTGGTACGTCTTGGTGCCGGTCTTGCCGGAGCACCACTTGGGGGTCACGCCGGTGTAGGGCTTGTCACCGTCGGGGTGCGGGTCGCCGGGGTAGCCGAACGCGGTGACCTTCTGGCCCATCGGCTGGTTCCAGGAGACGCCCTGACCACCGACAGCGTCCCCGAGCGGGCCGGAGTCCTTGGCGATGCCGATGTAGAAGACGGTCTTGAAGTAGTCGGTCTTCGCGGTCTCCTTCACCCAGTACTGGAGGAAGTAGTGCGTAACCGTGAAGTTGCCCTTGTCGTCGATCTTCCGGTAACCGAGCCCCTTGTAGGCGTCGTACTCAGGCTTGGTGAGGTTGTCGACGACCGTCCTGTCGGAGGCCTGGGTGCCGTTGCCCTCACCCTTTGAGGCCTTGTCGAACTCCTCCTTGGAGACTTCCTTGAAGGCCCGCTTCTTCGGGCCCAGATAGGCGGGGCCGACGACGTCCGTGATCGTCGAGAGCTTGGCCCAGCAGTCGGCGGTCTCGCCACCGTGGAGGTCCACGCACTTCTTGTACTCGTCGGCGTCGATGGGGACGTCCTTGGCCCACTTGTCGCCGGCCCACTTGTCGAAGTCAGCCTTCGGGACCGCCTTCTCAGGGGAGAGCGTGAAGCCGTTGTGCACCGCGACGAAGGCGAAGTCGCCGTCGTAGTCGTCGTAGGTGTCGAGGTCGTAGGTGGTGAACGCGTACGCGCCCGCGTAGACACCCCAGGGGGCCCTGCCCTGGTAGTAGCCGGGCACGAAGACCCACTTGGAGAAGACGTCCTTGCCGTTCTCGTAGACACAGTGGCCCGCGGTGGCGACCAGGTTGCGGTGCCGGGACTGGATCGAGGTGGCCGAGCACCAGCGGTAGTTGCCCGCGCTGTCGAGGAAGAAGACCTTGCCGATCGTCTTCGGCAGGTTGACGTTGCCGGACTTGGGAGCGGCGGCGACGGTGGTGGGGGCGGTCATGCCGGGCTTGCCGTCGTCAGGGGTCTTGCTCCCCGTTGAGACGATCTTGGAGACCTGCTTGGCGTCCCAGTGGTACTGGGTGGCCTTGCGGAGTGCGGCTCCGTTGGCGTCGAGCCAGAAGTAGGCGTTGCTGTACGCCTCGGCGGGCTTGGGGGCGAGAGGGTCGGTCACCCAGCTGGGGGCGGCGTTGGCGGGCAGGGTCAGGGCGGCTGCACTCAGGCTGGCGGCGGCGAGGGGGATGAGCAGGCGCTTCACGGAAGGCTCCACAACGTTAACAAAAGGGTGTAAAGACCCTATCGACCCTTTGGCCACTCTGGTAACAGAAATTTTCAAATTTCCCTGGAAAATACTGAAGGGCTCGGCGGATGCCGAGCCCTTCAGGTGAAGCTAGTTTTGAGCTGAGGTTTGGACCCCCGGCTCAGGAATCACTCCGACTTACTTGCTGGGAAGCGGGGTGATGTTGCCCGACCACACGTTCGCCGCGGCGGTGTAGACCGAGTTGGTCTCACCGTCGAAGTACGGCGAGGACATGTAGTCCCAACGGTCGTTGCTGTCCGTGTCGTACAGAACGCTGGTCACGCCGTTGACGTAGCCGAGGCGCTTGGCGTTGCTGTACTTGAGGAGCCACGGGGCGCCGTTGTAGCCGCCGGTGACGGCGCACTTCAGCGAGATGTGCTCCTCGATCTTCAGGGCAGCGACCTTGGTGGCCTTGGAGCCGGTCTTGCCGTAGCACCACTTCGGCGTAACGCCGGAGTAGGGCTTGCTGCCGTCGGGGTGCTTGGCGTAGGGGTAGCCGAAGGTCCGGACGTACTTGCCGGTCGGCTGGTTGTACGCGAAGCCCTGACCGCCGACGTTGTCACCCAGCGGACCGACGTTCTTCAGGTCGTGCCCGTAGATGAAGTACTCCGTACGGAAGTACTTCTGGACGTCGGTCTGCTTCACCCAGTAACCCAGGAAGTAGTGGGTGATGGTGAAGTTGCCCTTGTCGTCGATCTTCTTGTAGCCCGGGCCCTGGTAGGCGTCGTACTGAGCCTTGGTGACCTGCTCCTCGACGGGAAGGCCGAAGCGGGAGCCGTTACCCTTGGTCTCGTCACCCTGGTTGGAGTGAGCGTTGTTGTACTGCGCCTGGGAGACTTCCTGCTTCACCCGGACAGGCTTCTCGCCGTTCGGGCCCTTCCAGTCCGGACCAACGAGCTCCTCCAGCTTGCCAGGCTTGGCGGCCCAGCACTCCGAGGTGTCGCCACCGTTGAGGTCACGGCACTTCTGGTACTCCGCCTGGGAGATCTCGATGTCCTTCGCGTCCTTGTTGCCCGCGTAGGCGTCGTACTCCGTCTTGGAGACCTTCTTCGTCGCGTTGGCCTGGCCGCCGATGCCGTTGTAAACGGTAACGAAGGCGTAGTCGCGGTCGAAGTCCTCGTACACGCTGAAGTCGTAGTGGGTGAAGGCCTGCTTACCCACGTAGATGCCCCAAGGAGCGTTGCCCTGGTAGTAACCCGGGACGAACACCCAGCGGGAGACCATTTCCTGGTTCTTGTCGATGTCGTAGACACAGTGACCGGCCGTGGCGACCAGGTTGTGGTACTTCGACTGGATCGACGTGCCCGAGCACCAACGCAGGTTGCCGGAGCGGTCCTCGAAGAACACCTTGCCGATGGTCTTCGGCAGGTTCACGTTCTGCGACTTGACCGTGACCTTCTTCTCAGCGCCGATGGGCTCGGACTGACCGGGCTTGCCGTCCGCGACGTAGCCGCCCTTGGAGACGACCTTGTCAACAGCCTTGTCGTCCCAGTAGTAGGCCGTGGCCTGCTTCAGGGCGGCGTTGTCGGACTTGGTCCAGAAGTCGACGATCGCAGCGGCGTCGGCCTGGCTCTTCGCCAGAGCGGCGTCCTTGACGTCGTCGGTGGCCTGGGCGGCACCGGCGAGGCCGGCGGCCAGGAGACCGGTGGCCAGAACGGCGCCACCGGCGGGGAGGAGGATGCGCTTCAAGGTAACTCCTTGCGCTGTCGTGGAACGCTTCTTGCGTCCCATGCGTCAGTAAAGGGATAGCCAGAACATACAGTGTCGATCTTGAGCTCGGGTAGCTGCTTTGGCGGGAAAAGATGCGATAAGCCGGGCGTGATCGTTCTGTGATGTTTAGGGAAGCGAAGCGCGGAATGCCGGTGAGGTCGGCCATGGCGGCGTCTTTGCAGATCAACATAAGCGTGTTGTCAGTGGGACAGTCGAGCCGCGAGTGTCGATCAAGTTGAGGCCGCTCGGCTGGTGTGACGCAGATCACATCGCCTTGATGGCACCGTCTGTGCGTCCCGTGCGTCAAAACGCCTTCAGATTCGGGCCGGGAACGCCGAAGGGCCCGGCGATGCCGGGCCCTTCGGGTCGAACAGGGTGACGATCAGCGTTGAGCCGGTCGCCGACAGCTACTGCTTAGAGGATCTTGCCAGACCACACGTTCGCAGCGGCCTTGTACACCGTGTTGGTCTCACCGTC
The DNA here is from genome assembly GCF_040300065.1 of Nonomuraea sp. NPDC000554. Taxonomy (NCBI): domain Bacteria; kingdom Bacillati; phylum Actinomycetota; class Actinomycetes; order Streptosporangiales; family Streptosporangiaceae; genus Nonomuraea; species Nonomuraea sp. NPDC000554. The sequence continues at coordinate 58,191 of NZ_JBEPDC010000012.1, forward strand.
GAAGTACGGGGAGGAGATGTAGTCAACGCGGCTGTTGCCGTCCTGGTCGTTGAAGGTGCTCGTGACACCGTTCACGTAACCGAGACGCTTGGAGTTGCTGTACTTGAGGAGCCAAGGGCCACCGTCGGCGCCCTCGGTCATCGCGCACTTGAGCGCAACGTGCTCCTCGATCTTCTTGGCGGCCGAACCAACCAGCTTCTTCGTGGTCTTGCCGTAGCACCACTTCGGCGTGATGCCGGTGTAGTTCTTGTGGCCGTCGGGGTGCGGCGCGGCCGGGTAGCCGAACACGCGGACGTACTTGCCGGTGGGCTGGTTCCAGGCGAAGCCCTGACCGCCGACGTTGTCGCCGAGGCGACCGGCGTCCTTGGCGGCACCTTCGACGATGGTGAAGACCGTCTTGAAGTAGCCCTTGACGTCGGTCTTCTTCACCCAGTTCTTGATGAAGTAGTGGGTGATCGTGAAGTTGCCCTTGTCATCGATCTTGCGGTAGCCAGGGCCGGTGTAGGCCTTGTACTGCGACTCGGTGACGTTCTCCGTGACAGTGGCCTTGGGGGCCTGGCTGCCGTTGACCTTGCCGGTCGGCGCCTTGTCGTACTGCTCCTTGCTCACCTCGGTGAGGGCCTTGACAGCACCGGGGTAGTCCGGACCGACGTTGTCGATCTTGGTGTCGGTCTTGGCCCAGCAGTCCGGCGTCTCGCCGCCGTTGAGGTCCTTGCACTTCTGGTACTCGGCCTCAGTGATCGCCACGTCCTTGGCGTCCTTGATGCCCTGGAACTTGTCCCACTCGGCCTTCGAGACCTGCTTGGCGGAGCCACCGCCGAGCTGGATGCCGTTGTACACGGTCACGAACGCGTAGTCGCGGTCGTAGTCCTCGTACACGTCGAAGTCGTAGTGGGTGAAGGCCTGCTTGCCCACGTAGATGCCCCACGGGGTCCGGCCCTGGTAGTAACCCGGGACGAAGACCCACTTGGACATGGTGTCCGAGTTGGTGGCGGTGTCGTAGACACAGTGACCGGCCGTGGCGACCAGGTTGTGGTACTTCGACTGGATCGAAGTGGCGGAGCACCACTTCTTCTCGCCCTTGCTGTTGACGAAGAAGACCTTGCCGATGGTCTTCGGCAGGTTCACGTTCTGCACCTTGGCGGAGGTCTTCTTCTCCTCGCCGATCGGCGCAGTGCTACCGGGCTTGGTGTCGGCGCTGTAGCCGCCCTTGCTCTGCAGCTTGGTGACGTCCGACTTGTCCCAGACGTTCGACTCGGTGGCGGCCTTGAGGGCTGCGCCGTTGGTGTCCGCCCAGAACTCGGCGATCGCCTTGGCGTCGGCCGCGCTCTTCGCCATCGGGTCGGTGGCGATGTCGCTGGCGGCCGAGGCGGTACCGGCCAGGCCGGCAGCCAGAAGGCCGGTAGCCAGGATGGCGCCACCGGCGGGGATGAGGATGCGCTTCAAGGGAACTGCTCCTTGGTCTGTCGTGGGACGCAACTTGCGTCCCATGCGTCAGTAAAGGGATAGCAAGGAACATAGCGCGGCGATCTTCGCAGGTAAAAGCCGTCTTGCCCCATCTGGTAGTCCGCCCTACCGGTGTGACCCTTCTGTTACCAGTCAGAGACAATCGCGCGCTGTGATCATTTGGCCACGTTTTCGCAGGGTATGGCGAAGATGTTGCGGATGGGACGAAAGCGGCGTTAGCGGGCATGTGCGGAGAGTGGTTGGCTGAATGTGATTCAGATCACAGGAACCAGATCGGGGCTTGCTCCGTCTAAGTTGGCCAAATCCTCACAGGTGATCTTCAGGTTCGGTGTAATCCGCCCAGATTTCCGGCCTCGCGGAGGCTCTCCCGGCCGTCCCAAGGCCTCTCTAGGTGCTCTCGTTCCTGAGCACTGCTCGGATCTGTGGGTGCGATTCCGTGCCTGGAGGGCACTGTTTGCCGTCGGTCCTGCGCCTCAACGGGTCGGGGTCATGGCGCCGTCGGTGTCGGTGACGTTGGCCGGGCGGTCGCTGACCAGCAGTAACACCCATTCCTGGGCTGGGAGAAGCGGTCTGCCGGTATGTCGGGCGCGGCCTTGTTGGCGACGCCCTCGGTCGTCGCGGCCGTCGAGGTTTACGCCTTCGGCCGTCCTGTCCGCCACGCAGGCCACGCCGTCGTCTCCCCTATCCACAGCGCCGTCGCGTCCAGACCTGAGCTGACCATGTTCACCTGGATGCCCCTTGGGCCCACCTTCTTCTACAGCTTCTTGAAGAAGGTGGCGAGTAGCCGCCTTGGCGTTCGACGCGGTCCAGCGGTAGGTCGGGCAGCAGGCGCGTCGGGCCATGGCCTCGCCGTAAGGGGGCGACGGTGCCGCAACACAGCTTCGACAGCGGTGCCGCGGTCGTGAATTGAGCTTCGTCATTGGCTTGGCCGTCGGTGAAGTACGTGGTGTTCGCCTCGTTTGCGCAGGAGTTGTCGTCCGGACGGAAGGTGGCCCACATCATCGGCAGCCCGGCGCGGTTGATCTCACTCCGGCCCTCGCTATCGATGGTCGGCTGTGCCACGCAAGGTCGCGGGCTCCTGACCCTTCTTGTTGAGACCTCCCGGCCCTCCTATAGATAGGCATCGTTGCGGGGAGCTCCAGTGCCCGATGGGAGTCCACGCCGGAGGCCGCGAATGCGTTGACCGCTTCGTCGGGTCGCTGACCTTTCGGGGTCGATGGCGGTGCCGTGCATGGTTGGTGGCGGCGGCGCTACGCAACGCGTGGTCAAGGTGGAAGGGGGGCGGTGGCGGCCCCGGCCACAGTCGCGCCCGTCCCGGTGGGGCCTTCGATGTCGATCTCGCTGCTGGAGACGAGGTCTCGGGACACGCTGTCATTCCTGCGTCGGCACCGGTCAAGCAGTGCACCGTGTACGGCTGGCCTCGCTCTATGCAGGAGAACCGGTAGGTGATCTCCTCGACCGATCTCGGGCCTGCCGTCGCACGCAAACCATCGCCGTCACCGTTGGCGCTGTGATCGCGTCTAGTCATGTAGAGGAGCACCTCTGATATTGGCGCGTGTTCATGGAGCCGCGGCTGGACTGTTCGCGGTCATGTGGGCGACGTGGCTGGTCGTCTTTGTCCGGGACGGGCGGGCGCCCTGGAAGCGTGGTCGGCGTGGACTACTCCTGCGTCAGGCAGAACGTGATCGCCTTTGCCCCCTCCGAGGCACGGATGCGAGGAGTACGGCTACACGCTCTGGACGACGGGTAGCGCGCAGAGGGCGAGGACGGAGAAGCGTCGTCCCCGACGTCGGCTGCCGGCAACTCGCCCGGCAGGTGGTGCGCGGGCACTCTGTCGCCCCAGGTGCTGAGCGAGCAGACCTGTTGGACATCGGGAACGGGGACGTGCCGCGTCTGGAGGGCTCGTCTCCTGCACCATGTGCTCTGTTTCGCCGCTTTAGGCCCGGTGCTGATTCGATCGGATAGCCGCGTCCGAGGGAGTACTGCGCGACATCGGTCGGCTTCGGGCGTCGTCTGCACGCGCCCATGCGCTGAACCAGCGTCCCCCTCGGTGGCCGAGATTCAGCCGATGAGCGGATCGTTCTCGAATCCACCTGCACCCATGATCTGGCCGATATGACAGGTAGGTTATTTCCTACGTATAGTGCTCGGTGTGGCCATCGAACACGTCAAGATCCCTAGCCGGTCCGCCTCACGAAGGGGCTGGACGAAGGGTCTCCGCGCATCGGTGTTCGCCCCGATAGGCGGCTGACCCGATGAAGGCAGTCGAGACAGATGCCGACAAGGCTTTCGCGGCGCTGGCAAGCCCCGTGCGCCGTGAGGTGCTGCGTCTGCTGCGGGAGGCCGGCCCGCAGCCGGTCAACGAACTGGCCTCGCACTTCGCCATGGCCCGTCCGAGCTTTTCGGAGCACCTGCGGGTACTGCGCGAGGCCGGAATGGTCAGCGAGACCAAAGCGGGACGGCAGCGGTTGTACCGGCTGGAAGGGGCCGGGTTGTACGAGGTCCAGGAGTGGCTCCATCCGTACGAGTCGTTCTGGCGGGAGAACCTGCGCGGCCTGAACGACCTGCTCGACGCCCTGGACGACGACGAGCCATAACGCAAGACGATCTCGCCAAAGCCGGTGCCGACCGCAGCGGCCAGGTCCTTACGACAGGAGCCCTTCATGTCCGAAATCGCAGACCGCTACGCCCAACTCGCTGACGCCTTCCTGGCCCGGATCCACGCGACCACCGACGAGCACTGGGACGCGCCGAGCCCCTGCCAGGGCTGGACGGCCCGTGATGTGGTGGCGCACGTCATCAATGGGCATCGCGGCATCCTCGCAGCCGTTCACGGCGCCCGACCTGCTGCCGCGCACGGCGTCGCCGTCTCGCCTATGGGCGATGCCCCCGCCGTGGATCCGGACGCGGACCTCGCAGCCGCGTTCACCGCCTGCCGCGACGACATGATCGCGATGCTGCGCAACCCCGCCCTGGCCGCCCGCCCGCTGCCTGGCGGACCGCTCGGTCCCGTGCCAGTGGAACAGGCCGTCGACGTGATCGGTGCCCTGGAACTCCTTGGACACACCTGGGACCTGGCCCGCGCCACCGGCGGCGACGAGACGCTGGACCCGGAGGCGGTCGCCCGCACCCATCACGCTCTTCTCCCACACCACGCCGCACTGCTGGCAACCGGCGCGTTCGACCCGAGCGTCCCGGCTCCACAGGACGCCGACGCACAGACCGCCTTCTTGTGCTTCATCGGCCGCCGTCCCTGACTAGCGCATGGTCGGGGGCGTGCCCGCTCTGGGCACCGTCAGGTTGAAGGTGGGACGTCCTGTCACAGTCCTAGTTCGCGTCAACTGGACCGCGTTGACGATCTGCATCTGGGAGTGTGCTACTGAGGTCAGGCGATCACAGCTATGTTGCCATCGTCGAAGTAGATCGATTGGTGCAGGCGACCGCCGAGCGCTGTCGCATAGCGGATCAGGACTTCCTGGCCAGAGATCTTGCCTTGTTCGATCTGAGAGACGCGTCCTTTGGTCACGCCCATCCGGAGGAACCAGGCTGGGGCAAGCCCATGATGTACCCGAAGCAGAGCCCGGCAGTGGCTACGCGCAACTTGTGTGTACTGCGATCGGCCGGGGCGGGGAGCCCCTCGCTTGGGGGTTTGGGGCGGAGCCCCAATGAGCGCGGCCCGAGCTCGATAGGCGCGAAGCGCCCCCTGGCGAGGACCATGCCTTTCCGGGGCGCTCTCCTGGGCAAGGGGCATCCCTGGAGAGGGCTGGGGAGGGTGTGCATGCGAAAGGGGCCCAGTGGTGTGTTCTGGGCCCCTTGTGTGTAGCTGTGGCTACTTGATGCGCGGGTGTAGCTACTTGTAGAGCTCGCCGTTCGGGCCGACGATCTTGCCGGACCACACGTTCTTGGCCGCGTTGTACACCGCCGCCGTCTCACCGTCGAAGTAAGGCGAGGTGATGTAGTCGATGCGGTCGTTGCCGTCCTGGTCCGCGAAGGTGCTGGTGACACCGCTCACGTAGCCGAGACGCTTGCCGTTGCTGTACTGGCTCAGCCACGGGCCGCCGTCGAAGCCGGGCGTGACGGCGCACTTGAGGCCGATGTGCTCCTCGATCTTGAGCCAGGGCGCGCCCACGGCCTTCGCGGTGGTGGTGCCGTAGCAGTTCTTCGGCGTGACGCCGCTGTACGGCTTGTTGCCGTCGGGGTGGGGCGCGGCCGGGTAACCGAAGGCCCGGACGGCCTTGCCGGTGGGCTGGTTCCAGGCGAAGCCCTGGCCGCCGACGTTGTCGCCGAGACGGCCCGCGTCCTTGGACTGCAGGATGTAGTAGTTGCCACCCCAGCCCCGCTTGGGGCCGCTGAAGCCGTCGAACTCGCTCTTGGTGACCTTCTTGACGCCGTTGAAGGCGATGCCGTTGTAGACGGTGACGAACGCGTAGTCGCGGTCGTAGTCCTCGTAGGTGTCGAAGTCGTAGTGGGTGAAGGCCTGCTTGCCCACGTAGATGCCCCAAGGAGCCCTGCCCTGGTAGTAGCCGGGCACGAACACCCAGTTGTCCAGGAGCGCCTTGTTGCTGTCGGTGTCGTACACGCAGTGGCCGGCGGTGGCGACCAGGTTGCGGTAGTTCGACTGGATGGAGGTGGCGGAGCACCAGCGGAACTTGCCGCTGCCGTCGACGAAGAAGACCTTGCCGATGGTCTTGGGCAGGTTGACGTTCTGGACCTTGCCCGAGGGGGCCTTCTCCTCGCCGGTCGGGGCGGTGGAGCCGGGACGGCCGTCGGGGCTGTAGCCGCCCTTGGAGACGACCTTGCGCACCTCGTTGGAGTCCCACGTGTAGGCGGAGGCGGAGCGGAGGGCCGCGCCGTTCGAGGCGAGCCAGAAGGACGCGACGGACGCGGCGTCACGCGTGTTGCGGGCCATCGGGTCGGTGGCGACGTCGCCTGCGGCCTGTGCGGAGCCGACGAGGCCGGCAGCCAGCAGGCCGGTCGCGAGTACGGCTCCGCCGGCGGGGAGAAGGATTCGCTTCAAGGTAACTCCAGGACTTCCCTGCGCTGACGCGGGGCGCCTCGTGCACCCCAGGACTCAGCAATGGACAGCTCTGGACGCTATCGGGCTGACTTTGGTCATGGGAATTTTCGGATCAGTGTGTCAACGTTCCATACACCGGCTGTAACCGTACCGAGATCGACATTCGACCTGATCACGGGCACGGCCGTCGCGTTTCGTGTTAGTTACGTCACATTTTCCGGTGTCGGCCGTGTCGCGGCGTGTCGGTAGACGTCGCCGGTGGCGGCGTTGAAGTACGGCGAGGACACGCCGTCGTAGCGGTCCTTGGCGTCCATGTTCCAGGTCAGGCTGTTGATCCCGTTCAGGTCCCCGAGGCGCTGCACCGGCTGATAGTCGATCAGCCACGGGCCGCCGCTGGCTCCGGAGCTGAAGTCGCAGGGCCGCAACAGCACGCCGTACTGCAGGTCGCGGGCGGGGGCGACGGTGCGGCTGGTGCTGCCCGAGCAGGTCATGAGCGTGCGTCCGTCGAACGGACGGGTGCCGTCGGGCTGGGGGCCCACCGGATAGCCGAAGGCGGCGATCCGGTTCCCGGTCTTCTTGTTGAGCGCCAGCCCCTGGCCGCCGACGTTGTCCTGGAGCCTGCCGACGTCCTGCATGACGAGCTGGCCGCCCTTTTCGACCCACTTGAAACCGCGGTGGACGGTCACGAAGGCGTAGTCGTAGTCATAGTCGCCCTTGCCGGGCCAGTCCTCGTGCATGCTGATCGAGGCGCCCACGTAGATGCCGTCAGGCGTCTCGCCGTTGGGTCCGGGGTTAGGGACGAAGATCCAGGAATCGGCCGCCTTGGTCTGGCGCGGGTCGAAGGCGCAGTGCCCGGCGGTGGCGACGACGCTGCGGTTCCTGGCGGCGACCGAGCTGGCCGAGCACCAGTACTCCGTGTCGCCGAAGCGGAAGAAGACCTTGCCGGTGGTCCTGGCGACCGTGTTCTTCTGCGGCAGGGCGGGTTCCACGCTCGGCGTGGCGGCCGGGCGCTTCACCGTGACGATCTGGTTCAGTCCGGTGGTGGCGGATGTGGCGGCCGTGGACGTGGGGGTGGCCTGGGAGCCGGGCGTGGCCGGCGTGTAGCTGTCGGCCTTCTTGAGCCGGTCGGGCTTCCAGAACTCGGCGACCTTCTTCATGTCGGCCGCGGACTTGGCCAGGGTGACCGCGTAGACCCTGCTCGTCGTCGTGGCGTTCGCGTCCCCGGTGAAGGCAGGCAGCATCAGCAGCGCGCTGCTGAGGGCAGCCGCCACCAGGTGCCTGACCGGGGGGATCATGAAATGCCTTTCTTTGGGCTCGTAAGGGGGGATTTTTCCAGATTGACTCACTGTATTGCAGCTCGGATGGAGATTCGTTATCTGATCAAGAGTGCAGTGTGTCTCATAAGGGGGTCGTCAAGGGGTCCGTCCAGATACTTGGCACTGATGCGTCGTGTCGGTCGTTGTCGCAGGTCAGAGGGCGAGAGAAGCTGCCCGCATGCAGCGAATTCTCTGTCTCGCCGTGCTTTCCTGTACGGCTTTCGCGTCCTCTCCGGCCGAGGCGGGAACGCCTCCGCCGCCGGGTCTCCAGGAGGCGGACAAGGGCCATAGATTTTTCTTGATCACTGTCGGGGACAAGCAGTCGATGCTGACCTGCCCCCGCACTTCGCAGGAACCCGCGTGCGTCGAACTCGAGCGGGTGGGCGGCGATCCAGCGAACCTCGTTCGTCAGGAGGACGCCTCCTGCACGATGGAGTACGCGCCCGTCCGCGCGACCGCCACGGGCTTCTGGGACGGCACGTACCACCGCTTCGACCGGACCTTCCCCAACGCCTGCGAGCTCGTCTCGTTCGGGGGCCCGGTCTTCGTCCCGTGACGGCAGAAGAACGGCGCAGGCCCCGATCCCGCGGGACCGGGGCCTGACGGACGGACGGGTCACGGCATGTTGCCGGTCCACCGGTTCGCGGCGGTCTTGTAGACCTTGTAGGTGTCGGTGTTGAAGTACGGCGACGAGATGTGGTCGTAGCGGTCGTTGCCGTCGGTGTCCCAGGCGACGCTGTTGACGCCGATCAGGTAGCCGGTGCGCGACGCGCTCTTGTAGTTGTAGAGGAACGGGCCGCCGCTCGCGCCGGCGGTGAAGCCGCACTTGACGCCGAAGTGCTCCTGCAGGTTGTACTTCGGCGCCTCGGGCATCGGCGCAGTCCTGCCGTAGCACCATTTCATCGTGCGGCCCGTGTACGGCCTGTCGCCGTCGGGGTGCTCGCCCGCCGGGTAACCGAACGAGAACACGTTCACCTTGGTGCTGCGGTTCCAGGTGAAGCCCTGTCCGCCGACGTTGTCACCCAACCGGCCGACGTTCTTCCTGGTCAACTTCCACGTGCCGCCGACTTTCTCCCACTGCACCTTGATGCCGTTGTAGACGTTGACGAACGCGTAGTCGTAGTCGTAGTCCTCCTTGACCGCGAAGTCGTCGTGCGCGTTGAACGTCCTGGCGGCGTAGATGCCGTACGGGGCCTTGCCCTCCCACACGTTGTTGCCGTCCCAGTACGACGGGATGAAGATCCAGTGGTCGTAGAACCTGTTGGTCTTCACGTCGTAGACGCAGTGGGCCGTGGTGGCCACCAGGTTGCGGTACCTGCCCTGCACGGAGGTGGCGGAGCAGTACCTCCAGCTCCTGGAGTCGCGGGGGTCGGCCCCTGGCAGCGTGAAGAACACGCGCCCGACCGTGTTGGGCAGGTTGACCTGCTTGCTCTTGACGGCCTTGGTCTTCTCCTCGCCGATCGGGGGGACGGATCCGGGCGGTCCGTCGGGCGCGGAGTCGACTCCCTTGATGCCCCTGGACCGGACGGCGACGTCGGTGTCGTGGTCGGTGGCCAGCTTGATGCGGTCGGGCGTCCAGAACTGGACGGCCTCCTGCGCGGGGGTCGCCGCGTCCTTCGACACGACGTCGGGGGGTGCGGACGCGTTGGCGGCGGTGCTGGTGGCCGTGCTGGTCGCCAGGCCGACGGCCACGAGCCCGGCGAGGGGGATCGCGATGCGCCTTGCTCGGGAGTACATGGAGCTCCTCTCAGTTCTCGGCGGCCCAGAGCGGGGTACGGCGCCCCGGTGGGCCAGGAAAACGATCGGAACGCTAATGAATGGCGCAACCGGCCGGCCAGGAGCCGACGTGAAAAAGCATGGCCCGGTTCCATTCCGTTACAGAAATAGCAAATTCACATGTATGTCGAATAGCCATTTCCGCAGGTAGAAGCGGTTCTAATATGTCTTCGGCAACACTGGTGACAGTAATTATCGGACGCCTCCGCTTATCAACCGAATGTTGTTCTGGTTGACTGGTGGCATGGATCCACGCACCCCCTGCCTCGTCGGGGCGTCCCAGCTCACCGTGCGCGACCAGCCCGGCCCGGAACCCCTCGACCTGTGGGAGCGGGTGGCCCGCGAGGCCGCTCGCGACGCGCGGTTGCCCGTGGAACGGCTCGACTCGATCCAGCTCGTCTACAGCGACTCCTGGCAGTACGACGCCCCGGTCGAGCGGCTCGCCGACCGGCTCGGCGCCGCGCCCGGCCACCGCGCCTACTCCAGGGTCGGCGGGACGGCGCCGCAGCTCCTCATCGGCGAGGCCGCGGCCAGGATCGCGGCGGGGGAACTCGACTCCGCCCTCGTCGCCGGGGCCGAGGCGCTGGCCACGCGCCGGTTCTACCGCCACGCAGGCGAGCACGCGCCGTGGAGCCACCCGGCCGACCCGAAGCCGCCGTACGGATGGGACCGCCCGCCGCACCCGTCCGAGCTGGCGCACGAGCTGTTCCTCCCCGTGCACACGTACGCGATCATGGAGACGGCGCGGCGGGCGGCGCTCGGCATGTCGATCGCCGAGGAGATGGCCGACCGGGGGCGGATCATGTCGCCGATGACCGAGGTGGCCGCCGCGAACCCGCACGCCTGGCGGCGCACCCCGCGCACGCCCGAGGAGCTGGTGGCGGGCAACCGGTTCGTCGGCTGGCCGTACACCAGGAACACCGTGGCCGTGATGGAGGTCGACCAGGCGGCGGCCGTGGTCCTGGTGAGCGCGGGGCTGGCCGACCGGCTCGGCGTCCCGGCGGAGCGGCGCGTCTACCTGCGCGGCTGGGCGTACGCGGAGGACACGTGGGAGGTGGCGGCCCGTCCGGCGCTCGGCTCCTCGCGGGCCATCGCCAGGGCCGCCGAGTCGGCGTTCGCCCGCTCCTGGCTGGCCCTGGACGACATGCACGCCCTGGACGTCTACAGCTGCTTCGCCATCGCCCTCCGCCAGGCCTGCGACGCCGTCGCGCTCGACCCGCTCGATCCGCGCGGCCTGACGGTCACCGGCGGGCTGCCGTACGCGGGCGGACCGGCCAGCGGCTACGTCCTCCACTCGACGGCGACGATGGCGGGGCTGCTCCGCGCGCGGACGGGCCACGGGCTGGTGACGGGGGTCGGCATGCACCTGACCAAGCACACCTACGCCGTCTGGTCCACGGAGCCGGGCGGCGCCCTGGGGGACGCGTCTCCGGTGTTCACGGCGAAGCCGGTGCCGATCGTCGCGGCGTACGAGGGGCCCGCCGTCGTGGCCGGCTACACGGTCGCCCACGGCCGCGACGGAGCCGCCGAGAAGGGCATCCTCGTCGTGGACCTGCCGGAGGGCGGCCGGGCCCACGCGCACGTCCTGCGGGACGACCTGATGGCCGACGCGGAGTCGCGGGAGCTGGTGGGGCAGGAGGTGCGGCTGGCCACGGACGGCAGGGTGAACGTGGCGAGTTGGTGATCGGCAAAGAGCGTGCAAAGATTGTGACCGATCGACTACAGTCTGCTGTTGACATTTTTATGTCAGCGGCTGACGCTGGGGTCATGCGACGAACCACGGTGCGGATCGACGAAGCGCTCCTCAACGAGGCCAAGGCGTACGCCGCGAGAAACGGACGCAGTCTCACTTCTGTGATGGAGGATGCCTTGCGGCAACTGCTCAACCGCTCCACGGAGGCGGCCGACCGGCCCCTGGTGGAGCTACCGACATCCAGCGCCAGGCCTGGCTGCCAGCCCCGGGTGCAGGCACTGCTCGACGCCGGCGTGAAGCTGGAGCACATCGTCTACGACCTCGACACCGAGGAGATGGTGGGGGTGTGGCGCGATGCTCCTCGCTGACATCAACGTCCTCATCAACGCGTTCCGGCCGGAAGCTCCTGACCGCGAGCGATGCCACGCCTTCGTCACGGAGATGGTGCGAGGGGATTCGAGCTACGCCGTGAGCGACTTCGTCGTCAACGGTTTCGTCCGCACCGTGACCAACCGGCGGGTCTACGTCGATCCCGATCCGCTCGACCGTGCCCTGAAGTTCGCGGACATCTACCGGAACCAGCCGCACGCGGTGGTGGTCAGCGGGGGAGACAGGCACTGGGAGATCTTCACCCGGCTGTGCGAGCAGGCCGGGGTCGCCGGAAACCTCGTGCCCGACGCCTACCTCGCGGCGCTCGTCATCGAGCACGGTTGTGAATTCGTGACCTGCGACAAGGACTTCGCCAGGTTCGAGGGGTTGCGCTTGCGGTCGCCGCTCAACTGAACTGTCTCCCGAGGGCGCAAACCGTACTGACCGGCGGGGGTCGTCGTGGGTGATCAGTTCGACGTCATCGAGAGCGGCACGTCCGGGCGGCGCCGGTGGGCCGGGATCGCCGTGCTGGTCGCCCTGGTGGCGGTGCCCGTCGTCGGGATCCTCGTCAGCCGCGAGCCGCAGGCGTTGCCGGCGCCGCGTCCCACACCCACGCCCGTCCCGTCGTTGACCACCGTCGCCAACCCGCCGAACGTGCTGCACGCGAAGCCCAGGGGCAAGGGCGGCGACGAGGTGATCGAGGTCGTCTTCCCGCACGGGGTGCGGGCCGAGGTGCGCTACCCGGCCGCGCTGGCGCTCGACGAGCTGGGCGCGCGGCCCTTCCAGGGGGTGTGGGTGGGCGGCCAGTATCGCTTCCTGGTCGCGCCGTACGCGGGCGAGTTCGAGATCACCAGGGGCGGGCAGCCGATCAGGTCGCTGACGCCGAACGTCACGCTGTGGTCGGGCCTGCCGGGCAGCGGCCCGAACGCGCAGGTGCTGCTGTTCGCGTTCGGACGCTGGCGGCTGGCGATGTACGACCAGCCGGGGGAGCTGACGTTCGAGCAGCGGCTGGCGGTGGCGGAAGGGCTGCGCGGGAAGGTGGTCGGCGACGGGTACGTGGTGCTGTCGGCCAAGGGCGGGGCCAGGCTCGCCGCGCCCGGCGAGACGGTGCAGGGCGTCCCCGTCGGGCCGCAGCTCTGGTTCGGTGGGGGCGCGGGGGAGACGCTGATGCTCATCCCGACGCCGCACTGCCGGCCCGCGGCCGTGATGTCGGCGGCGCCCGGCAGGCCCGGGCGTCCCGCCAAGGCCGTGTGCAGGGGTGGCGTGGGGGTCGTCGCGTCGGGGCCGGACCGGTTCGTGAAGCAGGCGCTCCAGGGCATCCGGATCACGCTGAAGTAGGGTGCGGCCATGTTCGCCGTAACCGCCACACAGACAGATCCCGACAATCCACTCGCCGGGCTGACGCTCGGCGAGCATCCGGAGCCGAAGACGCCCGACGGCTGGACGACGGTCTCGGTGCGGGCCGCCGCGCTCAACCACCACGACCTGTGGACACTCAAGGGCGTCGGCATCAGGCAGGACCGGCTGCCGATCGTGCTCGGCTGCGACGCGGCCGGCGTCGACGAGGACGGCAACGAGGTCATCGTCCACTCGGTGATCGGCACCGGCGCCGACGAGACGCTCGACCCCAAGCGGACCCTGCTGTCGGAGTTCCACGACGGGACCTTCGCCGAGCGGGTCGCGGTGCCGCGCCGCAACCTGGTGCCCAAGCCGGCCGCGCTCAGCTTCGAGGAGGCCGCCTGCCTGCCCACGGCCTGGCTGACCGCGTACCGCATGCTGTTCGACAAGGCCGGGCTGCAGCCGGGCTCGACGGTGCTGGTGCAGGGCGCGGGCGGCGGCGTGGCGACCGCCGTCATCGCGCTGGGACGGGCGGGCGGCTACCGGGTCTGGGCGACCAGCCGGTCGGAGGAGAAGCGCGAGCGTGCCCGGCAGCTCGGCGCCGACCAGGTCTTCGAGCCGGGGGCGCGGCTGCCCGAGCGGGTCGACGCCGTCATGGAGACCGTGGGCCAGGCCACCTGGGACCACTCGCTGAAGTCGCTCAAGCCCGGCGGGCGGATCGTCGTCTCGGGCGCCACCAGCGGCGCGGTGCCGCCCGCCGATCTCAACCGGGTCTTCTTCCTGCAGCTGTCCGTGGTCGGCTCCACCATGGGCACCCGCGACCAGCTCCAGCGCCTGGCCGTGTTCCTGGAGCAGACCGGGGTGCGGCCGATCATCGACAGGACGATGCCGCTGGCCCAGGCCCGCGACGGGTTCGCCGCGCTGGAGCAGGGCGACGTCTTCGGCAAGGTGGTCTTCACCGCCTGAACCGAGCGGCATAAGTAAGGGGTTACTTCCCGGTCGTTCCGGGTGATACAACGAAAGTGAGGGTGTATCACCCGGGAGGCGCCGTCATGGATGTTGAGCCCTTCGGTCCAGGCTCGATGCACTGGGAGACCGCGGGGGAGTACCGCAACCTGCTCGTCGCGGGGAGCGCGCTGGTCCTGCAGACCATGCACCCGGCGGTCGGCGCGGCCGTCGCCGAGCACTCCACCTACCGCGACGACCCGTGGGGGCGGCTCACCCGCACGCTCACGTCCGTGCAGAAATGGGTGTACGACGGGACGGGCGGGCTGGAAGAGGGGCACCGGCTACGTGATCTGCACCGGCCCATCAGCGGTGTCGACGAGCAGGGCCGGTCCTACCACGCGCTGAACGGGGAGGCGTGGGCCTGGGTGCACCTGTCGCTGTTCGAGCGGTTCATCGCACTCAACCGCTGCTTCGGCACTCCGTACACGTCCGAGCAGGAACGAGTGCTCTACGAGGAGTCGCGGCAGCTCGGCAGGATCCTCCGGGTTCCGGACCGGGAGGTGCCACCGGATCTCCCCGCGTTCTGGCGGTACTTCGACGACATGGTGGCCGACCGGCTCGAACCGCACCAGACCGCGCTCGACGTCCTCGGCGTGCTGCGCGGCACCCCCACGCCGCCCGGCCTGCCCCGGCCGCTGCGCAGGCTGTGGGCCCCGGTGGGAGCGGGGGCCGGGGAGTTCAACTATTTCGTCGCCGTAGGGACGCTGCCGCCCGCCGTCCGGGAGAAGCTCGGCCTGCGGTGGACGGCGCGGGACGAGCGCCGCCTGCGGCACCTCGGACGGGCGGTGGCGGCGCTCACGCCGCGCCTGCCCGAACGGCTGCGCTACCTGCCGATCGCTTACCACGCCCGCAGGGCCGCCAGGAAGACCGCTCGCGGCCTGCGAGGTCCGCAGCGGTCACTACGGTCGGCCTGACCGCCCCGCCCGCTCAGTGCCCGCTCAGTGCCCGCTCAGCGGAGCGTGTCGCGGATGCGGCCGGACGCCTCGTCGAGCGCGCCGCGGACCTGCTCGACGGTCTCGCGGGTCAGCCGGGAGTTGGACGCCTCCTGGCGCACCTGGGCGACGAAGTCCGCGAGCAGCTCGCCCAGCTCGGCGTCGAGCTCGGCCCGATTCCCCGGAGGGCCGCCGAGCGTGGCCCACACCTCCGACCAGATCCTGCGCCACTCCCTGCTGAAGCGCTCGCCTTCGTCCTGCCAGTGTGTGGCGTGCTCCATCCACTGGCGCTTCTGCTGCTCCTTGATCCGTTTGAGGTCGGCCTTCTGCTGGTCGCGCAGCCGCCTGGCGTCCTCGTGGGCCCCGGTGCGGACGTCCTTGGCCATCCGGGTCAGCTCGTCGCGCAGCGACTTGACCGTGTCGCGGACGTCCTCCTTCACCTCGCGGGCGATGTCGCGCACCGAGGCGGAGATCTCCTGCTCCAGGTCGTCGAGCTCGTCGAGCCGGGCGTTCAGCTCCGCGCGGCCCTTGTCGGTGATCGAGAACACCTTCTTGCCCTCGACCACCTCGTGCGTCACCAGCCCCTCCTCCTCCAGGCGGGCCAGGCGGGGGTAGATCGTGCCAGGGGAGGGCGAGTAGACGCCGAGGAATCGGTCCTGCAGCAGGCGGATGACCTCGTAGCCGTGACGGGGGCTCTCGTCCAGCAGCTTGAGCAGGTACAGCCGAAGCCGGCCGTGACCGAAGACAGGACTCATTCCTTCTCCCCCTTGAGCAGCGTGACCTCGCCGGAGACCGAGATCGCCGACAGCGAGGCCATGCCGCCGCCCAGTCGTCCCGACATCGACTTCGTGCCGGGGCCGTTCGTGTTAGACAGGTTGTCGAACGCGCTGACCAGCCGCCCGGAGGTGGAGCGCAGGCTCACGTCCGTTTCCACGTTCTCCGGAAGCCTGACCAGGATGTCACCGGAAACGCTGTTGAAGGTCACGTGACCGGTCGGTCTGAGCCGGAGATCGGCGGTGATGCGGCCGGACACGGTGTTCGCGCGCAGCCGCCTCGGGGTGCCGTCGGCGACGGTCAGCTCGCCTGAGACGGTCTTGAAGGCCAGGTCGCCGTCCATGGCGCGGCTCTCGACGGGGCCGGAGACGGTCGTGGCGCTGACGTCGCCGCTCACGCCGTCGAGGACGATGGCCCCGGACACGCTCCTGACCTGCGTGGTCCGCTCGAACCCGGCGACCACGGCGGAGGCGGAGACGACCCCGGCGTTGACCGTGCACCCCTTCGGGACGGTGATCGTCACGACCGTCCTGCGGCGGTCGCGGCGCAGCCAGCCGAGCAGGCCGTCCCAGGTGAGGTCCTTGAAGGCGACGCTCAGCTCCTGGTGCTCCTCGTCGTAGGCGACGATCAGCGGTGACGCCGAGTCGAACTCGGCGACTTCCAGGGACGGGGGGCCGTCGCTGGCCAGGACGGCCAGCCGTCCGGCGACGATCCGGACGTCGAGCGAGCTCACCGGGCCGAAGACCCGATGGTCGGGCCCGTCTATCATCCAGTGCTGCATGATCCCCGCCCTCTCTGGCGAACATGTCGGCTGTACCAGACACGATATGTCGCGTCTATCGAAAACTCAAGATGTATCGCGTTTCGGGGAGGAGTCCGACCGCTAATCTGGACGGATGCAACGCGCGGACGCAGGAGGGAGCCCGGTGCGGCCCACCAAGCCGACGCTCAACCACGCGTACATCGCCTCCGTCGCGCTCGCGCTCATCGACCGGGTGGGGCTGGGCAAGTTCTCGATGCGCAAGCTCGGCGCCGAGCTGGGCGTCGACCCGATGGCCGTCTACTACTACTACCGCGACCAGGAGTCGCTCTTCGACGGCGTCGCCGAGGCGCTCTTCGACGAACTCGACGCGGACGCCGTCCGGTGGGAGTCGTCCTGGCGCGAGCTGTGCGAGGAGTTCTTCACCCGGCTGCGCGACACGCTCCTCGCCCACCCGCACGCCGTCTCGATCTTCGCGACCCGGCCGGTCCGCAGCCGGGCGGCGATCGAGAGCGGCGAGCGCGCGATCGGCGTGCTGTGCGAGGCGGGGTTCACCCCGGCGCTGGCACTCCAGCTCACCCGCTGCCTGCGCGAGTTCACGATCGGCCACGCGCAGTCCGTGGCCGCCGTGCGGCTGGGCGCGGGGCTGCGCAGCAGGAAGCCGGAGCCGGGCGCGCCCGACTACAACCTCCTCGCGCGGAGCGCCGACGCGGCCGACATCGACGCGCACTTCGGCGTCGGCCTGCGGGCCATGCTCGACGGGTTCGAGCGGCTGGCCGACTAGCCGGCGGTTCGCTACTCGTCCTCGTCGTCGAGCCTGGCCAGCCAGGTGGCCAACCGCTCCACCGGGGTCTCGAACTCCGGGTTGAGGTCGACGAACTCGCGCAGCCGCTCCCCGAGCCAGAGCAGGCTGACCTCCTCCTCGCCCCGGCGCTCGACGAGTTCCTCGATCCCCCGATCCGTGAAGTACATCGTTCTCCGTTCCGTCACTCTGTTCACTGTCGAAAAGCGTTCACCGTCGAAAAGCGGGAACCCCCGCCGGACGGCCCGGCAGGGGTTCCCAGAGGCGCCGACGTGCTAGGCGAACACCTTGCTCACGATCTCCTCCAGCTCGTTGTCGTGGGCGGCGTGGGAGCCGGCCGCGGGAGAGCTGTTGGGCGCGCGCGAGATGCGGTGGAGGCCGCGGCCGCCGAGGAGCTGCGGGTCTTCCGCCAGCTTCAGCGTGAGGTACGGCCACGGGCCCATGTTGACCGGCTCGTCCTGGACGAAGACCAGCTCGGCCTGCGCCCCGTAGCGCGCCAGCTCGGCCGTGAGCTCCTCGGTCGGGAACGGGTAGAGCCGCTCCAGGCGGACGAGTGCGACGTCGTCGCGCCCCGACTTCTCGCGGCCGTCGAGCAGGTCGTAGTAGATCTTGCCGCAGCTGATCACGACCTTGGTGACCTTCGCCGGGTCGACCGTGGGGTCGCCCAGGATCGGCTGGAAGGTGCCCGAGGTGAAGTCGGACGCCTTCGACGTGGCCTTCTTGTGCCGCAGCAGCACCTTGGGCGTGAAGACGACCATCGGCTTGTGCCTGCCGGACTCGACCTGCCAGCGCAGCAGGTGGAAGTAGTTGGCGGGCGTCGTCGGCTGCGCGACCGTCATGTTGTCGAGCGCGCAGACCTGGAGGAACCGCTCGATGCGGGCCGAGGAGTGGTCAGGGCCCTGGCCCTCGAAGCCGTGCGGCAGCAGCAGCACGACACCCGACTTCTGGCCCCACTTCTGCTCACCGGACGAGATGAACTCGTCGATGATCGTCTGGGCGCCGTTGACGAAGTCGCCGAACTGCGCCTCCCAGGCGACCAGGGCGTCGGGACGCACCACGCTGTAGCCGTACTCGAAGCCGAGCGCCGCGAACTCGCTGAGCAGCGAGTCGTAGATGTAGAGCTTCGTGGTGCCCTGGTTGAAGGTCTTGAGCGGGGTGTGCTCGGCGCCGGTCATCCGGTCGACCAGCACGGCGTGGCGCTGCGTGAACGTGCCGCGCCGGGAGTCCTGGCCGACCAGCCTGACCGGGTGACCGTCGATGAGCAGCGACCCGAACGCGAGGGTCTCGCCCATGCTCCAGTCGATGGAGTCCTGCTCGACCATCAGGCCGCGGCGCTGCAGCACCGGCGCGAGGCGCGGGTGCGGCGTGAAGCCCTCGGGCAGGTTGAGCTGGGTGTCGACGATGCGCTTGAGCGTCTCGTCGCTGATCGCCGTCGCGGTGTCGGCGTGTGACCACTTGACGACCTCGGTGGGCGGCACCCGCATCGCGCCCGCCTCCAGCGGCTTCTTGGCCGCCTCGCGGGTCTCGGTGAACGCCTGCTCCAGCTTGGCCTGGTAGTCGCGCAGCGCCTGCTCGGCCTCCTCGACCGTGATGTCGCCCCGGCCGATCAGCGCCTCGGTGTAGAGCTTGCGGGTCGAGCGCTTGGCGTCGATCAGGTCGTACATCAGCGGCTGGGTGAAGGCGGGGTTGTCACCCTCGTTGTGGCCGCGGCGGCGGTAGCAGATCAGGTCGATGACGACGTCCTTGCGGAACGCCTGGCGGTACTCGTAGGCCAGCTCGCCCACGCGGACCACGGCCTCCGGGTCGTCGCCGTTCACGTGGAAGATCGGCGCCTGGATCATCCGGGCGACGTCGGTGGCGTACACCGACGAGCGGGACGACGCCGGCGACGTCGTGAAGCCGACCTGGTTGTTGACCACCACGTGCACGGTGCCGCCGGTGCGGTAGCCGCGCAGCTGCGACAGGTTCAGGGTCTCGGCCACCACGCCCTGGCCCGCGAAGGCCGCGTCGCCGTGGATGAGGACCGGGAGGACCGTGAAGCCCTCCTCGCCGCGCTCCAGGAGGTCCTGCTTGGCGCGGACGACGCCCTCCAGCACCGGGTCGACCGCCTCCAGGTGGGACGGGTTCGCGACCACGGACGCGGTGATCGTCTTGCCGGACGGCGCGGTGAACGTGCCCGACGCGCCCAGGTGGTACTTCACGTCACCGGAGCCGTGCGCCGTGCGCGGGTCGATGTTGCCCTCGAACTCGCCGAAGATCTGCCCGTACGACTTGCCGACGATGTTGGCCAGCACGTTGAGCCTGCCGCGGTGCGCCATGCCCATGACGACCTCGTCGAGGCCCTCCTCGGCCGCGTCGCTGATCACCGAGTCGAGCAGCGGGATCAGCGACTCGCCGCCCTCCAGCGAGAAGCGCTTCTGGCCGACGTACTTCGTCTGCAGGAACGTCTCGAAGGCCTCGGCGGTGTTGAGCCTGCTCAGGATGTTGAGCTGCTCGTCGCGGGCGGGGGAGGCGTGCGGCTTCTCCACCCGCGCCTGGATCCAGGCCCGCTCCTCGGGGTTCTGGATGTGCATGTACTCGATGCCGACCGTGCGGCAGTACGAGTCGCGCAGCACACCCAGGATCTCGCGCAGCTTCATCAGCGGACGCCCGCCGAAACCGCCGGTGGCGAACTCGCGCTCGAGGTCCCACAGGGTCAGGCCGTGGGACTGGATGTCGAGGTCGGGGTGCTTGCGCTGCTTGTACTCCAGCGGGTCGGTCTCGGCCATCAGGTGGCCGCGCACCCGGTACGCGTGGATCAGCTCGATCACGCGGGCGGACTTGGCCACGTCGTCGTCGTGGGAGGCCGAGATGTCGCGGACCCAGCGGACCGGCTCGTACGGGATCCGCAGCGCCTCGAAGATCTCGTCGTAGAAGCCGTCCTCGCCGAGCAGCAGCCGGTGGATCTGGCGCAGGAAGTCGCCCGACTGGGCGCCCTGGATGATCCGGTGGTCGTAGGTGCTGGTCAGCGTCATGACCTTGGAGACGGCCAGGCGCGAGAGCGTGTCGGGCGAGGCGCCCTGGTACTCGGCCGGGTACTCCATCGCGCCGACGCCGATGATCGTGCCCTGACCGGTCATGAGGCGCGGCACCGAGTGGACGGTGCCGATCGTGCCGGGGTTGGTCAGCGAGATCGTGGTGGCGGTGAAGTCGTCGACCCCGAGCTTGCCCGCGCGCGCCTTGCGGACGATCTCCTCGTACGCCATCCAGAACTGCCGGAAGTCCATCTCCTCGGCGCCCTTGATCGAGGGCACCATGAGCTGGCGCTCGCCGTTGCTCTTCTGCACGTCGATCGCCAGGCCGAGGCCGACGTGCTGCGGCTTGACCAGGGTCGGCTTGCCCTCGACCTCGGTGTAGGAGTAGTTCATCTCCGGCATCGCCTTCAGCGCCTTGACCACGGCGTAGCCGATCAGGTGCGTGAAGGAGACCTTGCCGCCGCGGCCCCGCATGAGGTGATTGTTGATCACGATGCGGTTGTCGATGAGCAGCTTGGCCGGGATGGCCCGGACGCTGGTGGCGCTGGGGATGGCCAGCGACGCGTCCATGTTGGCGGCGGTACGGGCCGCGGCGCCGCGCAGCTTGACCTCCTCGGCGCCCTTGGGCACCGGGGTGGTGGGCTGCTTCGGCTTCTCGGCCGCGATCGCCGGCGCCGGCGCGGCGGCCGGTGCCGTGGGTACGGTCGGTGGCGCCGCGGGCGGCGCCTTGGTGGGAGCGGGGGCGGTCACAGTGCCGTTCGCCGCCTCCCTTGCCGGGGTTCGACCCGGTCCGTAGTCAGGGTTGTAGTCAGCGAAGAAGTTCCACCAGGCCTTGTCAACCGACTCGGGGTCCTGGAGGTACTTCTGATACAGCTCGTCGACAAGCCACTCGTTCTGACCGAAGCTTGCCAGCGGGTTTGTCCGCGACGACTCAGACGACACGGCGGAAATCGCCCTCTTCCGCAGATCGGCGTTGATGTTAGAGAACCTGTCCAAGGCTACTCGCCCTGACCAGCAGCGCGCGCCCGGGAGGCGATGCCGCCACGCCCGATCCTCTCAGGAGAGTCAAAAGAGGTCACGCCCCCCTAGTCAAGCCGGGTGGTGCTGTGATTATTACTTTTTGGTCTCAACAGCTCGACGATAGGTTTATTTCCGTCCAGACACCAATCGGGTCGCGATGCGCACCTCTGGGGACAGTTCGGACAGCAGGTCGGCCAGCTCCTCGCCTGCCTCCTTCAGCTCCTCCAGCGACATCGGCTCCAGGCGCTCCAGCAGGAAGATCGCGTTGGTGGTCTGCTCGGTCAGCCGGGTGCGCGCCACCTGGCGCCAGTTCCACCTTCGGCAGGTGACGCCCACGTCGTCGCGCCAGATCACCTCGCCGGGCTCCGGCTGCCCCAGCGCCTCCTCGGACTTCTCCTCGCCGTCGGCCCTGACCAGCCGCGCGGGGCCCACGTAACAGTCGAGGTCCTCGCCGCCGATCGGCAGCGCGTGCTTGACGCTGATCGAGTTGTACGCGTCGACGACCTGGTTGATCTCCGGCAGCGGCAGGCGGCGGGTGAGCGCGTCGACCGACGGCCTGGTGCGCTGGGGCTTGGCGCCGAACGCGCGGTAGGCGTCCTTCCACGCGTCGATCTTGCCGGGCTGCGGCTCCTGCGCCGAGGCGTCGGCCAGCCAGGCGCGGGAGCGGTCGTCGGTGGGGCCGTTGCGGAGGCCGTGCGCCGTCACGACCAGCACCGCGAAGTCGGGACGGAGCGCGAAGACGGACTCGTCCACCCAGATGTCGTCGAGCATGCGGCTCAGTTTATGAGCACGTAGGCGGCCTGGAGCCTTCCCGGGCCGCCGCGCCCGCCACTCCGCCGCGCCACTCCGCCGCGCCACTCCGCCGCGCCGCTCCGCCGGGCCGCCTCACCGCGTCATCTCACCGCGCCGGGCAGCCCGCACGGCGGAAGATCGCAAAATTGTGTTTGCAAAATTGCCTTTGCGGTTTTACGGTGAGCGCATGGACGAGGTCTTCCGGATCAGCGACCCGCGGGTCCTCAAGGTGGTGGCACACCCGCTGCGGGTGCGGCTGCTCGGGCTGCTGCGCGCCGACGGCCCCGACACGGCCAGCGGGCTGGGCCGCAAGGTGGGCGAGAGCTCCGGGCTGACCAGCTACCACCTGCGCGAGCTGGCCAGGCACGGCTTCATCGAGGAGGACCCGGAGCAGCGCGACGGCAGGGAGCGCCGCTGGCGGGCCCGTCACCGCTACACCTCGTGGGACTCCCAGCAGATGTCCGCCACCCCCGAGGGCGAGGAAGCCGTCAGGATCATGCGGCTGCGGCAGGTGGAGGCCCTGGGCAGGGCGTCGGAGCAGTTCGTCGAGAGCGACTGGCCGAGCGAGTGGGTCGAGGCGTCCGGGATGAGCGACCACTTCGTCACCCTCACGCCCGAGGGCCTGGACGAGTTCTTCCGGCGGGTGGAGGAACTGCGCCACGAGATCCAGGAGCGGTACGGCGACGGTCCCGGCGTCCAGCAGGTCCGCCTGTTCATGGCGGGCTTCCCCCGCAAGCCGGACGCGAGCGCCTCCGGCCAGGCCGGGGAGGACGCGAGCGGCCCTCGTCAGTCCGAGCCGTAGGCGGTTCCCGTCCGTCCGGATCACCCCGAGAAGAGCGTGAGCGACCCCCCAAGGAGGACATGTGACCCCCCGCTCCGCGCTGCGGCGCTACATGCTGGTCAGCTTCCTGACCTGGCTGCCCACGGGCCTGATGGCGGCCGCGAGCGTCCTGCTGATGACCGCCAGAGGGCTCAGCCTGGTCGAGATCGGGCTGCTCACCTCGGTGTTCTCGATCGTCACGATCACCCTCGAACTGCCCACGGGCGGGCTGGCCGACGTCGTCGGGCGGCGCGTGGTGCTGGCCGCGTCGGCCGCGTTCACGGTCGCCGCGCTCGCCCTCATGGCGGTGTCGACCACCTTCTGGATGTTCCTGGCCAGCAGCGTGCTCAAGGGCGTCGCCAGGGCCCTGTCCAGCGGGCCCGCCACGTCCTGGTACGTCGACACGCTGCACGACCTCGAAGGCCGCGACGCCGACCTCAAACCGGGGCTGGCGCGCGGCGGCGCGATGGAGTCGGTGGCGCTCTGCCTGGGCGTGCTCGCGGGCGGGGCCACGCCCCTCGTGGTGCCGCGCGAGCTGCTGCTGCCGCTGGCGGCGCCGCCCCTGCTGGGCGTGGTCGCGGCGGCCGTGCTACTCGTCGTCGTGGTGTTCGCGCTGCCCGAACCGTCGCACGCGCGCCGGTCGCTGGCGGACGTGCTGCGCGAGGTGCCCGCGACGGTCGCCGGCGGGGTCAGGCTCTCGCTGGGCCACCCGCTGCTGCGCCGCCTCATGCTGGCCGCGGCCGGTTCCGGCGTGGCGCTGGCCGCCGTCGAGCTGCTCACGCCGGGGCGCCTGGCCCAGCTGGCGGGCACGGCCGAGGAGGGCAGCGCCGCCTACGCCGTCACGGCCGCGCTCGGGTTCTCCGGCAGCGCGCTGGGCAGCGCCCTGGCTCCCCGCGTGGCGCGGCTGGGCGGCGGCTCGGCGCGGGGCGCGGCCGCGGGCACGGTGCTGACCGCGCTGTCCGTCGGCTGCCTCGCCGCGACGGCCGGTCTCGACGGCCTGCCGGGGCTCGTCACCGCCGGGCTGGCGTACGTGGTCATGTTCGCCGGGCTGTCGGTGGCGAGCATGCTCTGCCTGGAGCTGACGCACAGGTCAGTCACCGCCGCGCAGCGCTCCACCATCACCTCGACCAGCTCGCTGTCGCTCCAGGCGGGTGCGATGCTGTCGAACCTGGCCTTCGGGGCGCTGGCCGGCCAGTCCTCGACCGCCACGGCCTGGGTGCTGGCTGCCGTCGTGGTGCTGGCCTGCGCCCTGCTGTTCGTCCGGATGCCGGTGCTACAGCCGGCCGTGCTCGCGAGCGATCCGGAACGCGTCCGCTCTGCCTGACGCGCCCAGCTTGGCGACGATCGCCGCCAGGTGGTTGCGCACGGTGCCGCTGGACAGCTCGTACTCGGCGAGGCGTCCGTGCGGTTCACGCGGACCAGTCGAGCTCCGGGCCGACCGGGACGATGCGGCTGGGGTTGATGTTGGTCTGGGTGACGTAGTAGTGCCGCTTGATCTGGTCGAAGTCCGTCGTGTCGCGGAACGCCGGGATGGCGTACAGCCTGCGGGCGTACGCCCAGAGCGCCGGGTAGTCCGTCAGCCGCCGGACCGAGCACTTGAAGTGGCCGTAGTAGACCGCGTCGAAGCGGGCCAGCGTGGTGTAGAGGCGGACGTCGCTGTCGGTCAGCGCGTCGAACAGGAACTCCCGCCCGGTCAGGCGCTCCTCCAGGTGGTCGAGGGTGGCGAAGACGCGGGTCACCGCCTCCTCGTACGCCTCCTGGGAGCGGGCGAAACCGGCCTCGTAGACGGCGTTGTTGAGGCCGTGGTAGAGGCGCTCGTTGAGCGCGTCGATCTCGGGCCTGAGGGCCTCGGGATAGAGGTCCGGAGTGGTTCCCCACGACATTTCGAGATCGAGGGTGATCTGCGGGAAGTCGTTGGTGACGATGCGCTGGTCGCGGTTGTCCCAGACGCAGGGGACGGTGTAGCGGCCCGTGTAGTCGGGGTCGGTCGCCAGGTAGAGCTCCGACAGGTACTCCGGGTCGCCGCCGGGAACCCGCCAGCCCTTCTCGTCCCTGATCGGGTCCACGATCGTCACGTCCAGCAGGTCTCGCAGGCCGAGCAGCTCGCGCACGATCAGCACCCGTTGCGCCCACGGGCAGGCGTAGGAGGCGTAGAGGCGGTAGCGGCCGGGCTCGGGCGGGCCGCTGGGCAGCCGGTCGGTGAACCGGTTCGACTGCCGGACGAAGCGCCCGTCGTCGGCGATCTCGCGTGCCAGCTTCATCAACCCAGTAGAACATGATTCGGGCAATAGGGGCACAATCGGGGCCATGGCGAAGTTCGTGGTGACCCCATCCAGCGAGGCGCAGCGCGATGCGTGGCTCGGCGGCACGATTCCGGAGGTTGAGCGGGTCCGTCCCGGACTGTGGTCGGTTCCGGTGCCGATCCCGATCAATCCGCTGCGGTACGTCCTGGTCTATGTGCTGGAGCTGCCAGACGGCGTCGCGATCGTCGACGCGGGGTGGAACACCGACGAGGCCTACGCGGCGCTGGCCGCCGGGCTGCGCGTCGCCGGGTACGACATGACGGACGTCAAAGGCGTCCTGGTCACCCACCTTCATCCCGACCACTACGGGCTGGCGGGACGGATCCGCGAGGCCTCGGGCGCCTGGATCGCCCTGCACCCGGCCGACGCCGCCCTCGTGCACGACCGCTACGACGAGGGCGCCATCGACGCGCTGGTCGCCAGGGAGCGGGCGGTGCTGGTCCGGTCCGGGGTGCCGGAGCTGACGCTGGACGAGTTGGCGGGCGCGTCCATGATGATCAGGCACATGGTGTCGATGGCCAAGCCCGACCGGCTCGTCGAGGACGGGGAGCGGCTCGACCTGCCCGGATGGGACCTGCGGGCGATCTGGACCCCCGGTCACTCGCCCGGCCACCTGTGCTTCGTGTCGCCGTCCAGGAAGGTGCTGTTCTCCGGCGACCACGTGCTCGCGAAGATCACGCCGATCGTGGCCGTGCACCCGCAGTCGGGGCCGAACCCGCTGGCCGACTACCTCGACTCGCTGGCCGCCGTGCGCACGCTGGACGTCGAGGAGGTGCTGCCCGCGCACGAGTACCGCTTCCTGGAGCTCGCGGAGCGGGTCGACTACGTGATGGCGCACCACGACGAGCGGCTGGCCGAGATCGAGCGGGTGGTCGCGGCGGCCGGTGACGGGGTGAGCTGCTGGGCGGTCGCGACCAGGCTGACCTGGTCGCGTCCGTGGGAGACGATCCCGCCGTTCATGCGGCGCGCGGCCAACAACGAGACGCTCGCGCATCTGACCTGGCTGGAGGCGAAGAAGCGGGTACGGCGGGTGCCGGGGGAGCCGGACCTGTGGTTTCCGGAGGCAAATTCCCTGTAAATCAAGTAGGGAAAGTTGACTTATGGTCCGGGCCTGCGTAGCGTCGAACTCATGAGCCCGGACCTGACCCGGCGCGCGCATGTCGACTACTGCCGCGTCGTCAGCGCACAGTGTCACTGATCACGACATAGTCCCCCGTCCCCCACATCAAGAGGACATTTCGTGATCAAACGTGTCGTTCCCGTACTCACTCCCCTCGTCGTCACCGCCTGCGGCACCGCCCAGGGGGCCACGGAAACCCGCTCGGGAGGGGCCCGATGAAGATCGAGTTCATGCACGTCTCCAAGGAGTTCGCCGTCCGGGGCGCCAGCTTCACCGCGCTGTCGGACATCTCCCTCACCGTCGGGGAAGGCGAGTTCCTCACGCTGGTGGGCCCCAGCGGCTGCGGCAAGTCCACGCTCCTGGACCTGCTCACCGGCCTGACCGCGCCGACCCGCGGCGAGATCCGCGTCGACGGCGCGCCGGTGGAGGGGCCGGGCCTCGACCGCGGCATCGTCTTCCAGCAGTACGCGCTGTTCCCGTGGCGCACCGCGGTCGCCAACGTGGAGTTCGGCCTGGAGGCCAAGGCCGTCCCCAGGCAGGAGCGGCGGGACCTCGCCAGGCACTACCTCGACCTGGTCGGGCTGCGCGGCTTCGACGACCGCCACCCGCACGAGCTGTCAGACGGCATGCGGCAGCGCGTCGCCATCGCCCGCAGCCTCGCCTACGACCCCGCCGTGCTGCTGATGGACGAACCCTTCGCCGCCCTGGACGCCCAGACCCGGGAGTCCCTGCAGGAGGAACTGCTGCAGATCTGGGCCAAGACCGGCAAGACCGTCGTCTTCCTCACCCACGGCATCGACGAGGCCGTCTACCTCGGGCAGCGCGTCGCCGTCATGACGCCGAGCCCCGGCCGCATCCGCGAGATCATCGCCATCGACTTCGACTCGCGGGAGGGCGACCCGCGCGCCGACCCCCGGTTCGGGGAGTACCGGCACGCCATCTGGACCCTCCTGCGCGAGGAGGCGATCCCCGTTGCCTGAACCCTCCTCCGCGGGCCTCTCGTCCTCGGCCCTCGACGACCACCGCCCCCGCCCCACCTCCCAGCCGACATCCGCAGCCCCTGTCCACCTGGAGGACCACGTGAGTATGCACCTGAACGCCTTCCTCATGGGTGTCGGCCACCACGAGGCCGCGTGGCGGCATCCGCTGACGGAGCCGCGCCGTATCACCGACCTGCGTCACTTCCAGGAGCTGGCCAGGATCGCCGAACGTGGCAAGCTCGACTCGTTGTTCCTCGCCGACGGGCTGGCGCTGGCGGGGAACGTCCGGCACAACGCGCTGGGCGGGCTGGAGCCGCTGACCCTGCTGGCGGCCCTGGCGGCCGTCACCGAGCACGTCGGACTGATCGCCACCGTGTCCACGACGTACAACGAGCCGTTCCACGTGGCGCGCAAGTTCGCCTCGCTGGACCACATCAGCGGCGGGCGCGCCGGTTGGAACATCGTCACCTCGGCGGGTGAGGCGGAGGCGGGCAACTTCGGCCTCGAACGTCCGGCGCACGGCGAGCGCTACCGGCGGGCGGAGGAGTTCCTACAGGTCGCGACGGCGCTGTGGGACAGCTGGGCGGACGACGCGGTGCTCGGCGACCGCCAATCGGGGATTTATGCCGATATTTCGCGTGTCAGACCGATCAATCATGAGGGGACGCACTTCCGGGTCAAGGGGCCGCTCAACATCCAGCGCCCGCCCCAGGGGCACCCCCTCCTCGTCCAGGCCGGATCGTCCGAGGACGGCAAGGAGTTCGCCGCCAGGCACGCCGAGGCCGTCTTCACCGCGCAGCAAACACTGGAGGACGCCCAGGAGTTCTACGCCGACCTCAAGGGCAGGCTCCCCGCGTACGGCCGCCAACCGCACCAGGTCAAGATCCTTCCCGGCATCTCGCCCATCATCGGGTCCACCGAACGCGAGGCGCTCCGGCTGGAGAAGGAGCTGGAAGAGTTGATCGTCCCCGCGTACGGGGTGCAGCAACTGTCCAACATCCTCGGCGTGGACCTCGCCGCCTACCCCCTGGACGGCCCGCTCCCCGACACCCCGCCCAACCCGGACGGCCAGCAGAGCCGCGTCCAGCTCATCAGGGACCTGGCCGGCAGGGGCAACCTGACGATCCGCGAGGTGATCAGCAAGCTGGCCGGCGGGCGCGGCCACCGGGTCGTCGCGGGCACGCCGGAGCAGATCGCCGACGAGCTGCAGGAATGGTACGAGAACGGCGCGGCGGACGGCTTCAACATCATGCCGCCGCACCTGCCCGGGGGCCTGGCGGACTTCGTCGACCACGTCGTCCCGGAACTGCAGATCCGCGGCCTGTTCCGCAAGGACTACGAGGGCCGCACGCTGCGCGATCACTACGGGCTGGCCCGTCCCGCGCAGGCGGTGGTCGCATGAGCATCGTCACCGTGGTGGGCAACCCGAGGCCCGGGTCGAGGACGTACGCGGCGGCGGTCGCGGCCACCGACGCCGTCGCCGAGCGGCTCGGGCACACCGGTACCCGGGACGTCATCGACCTGTCGGCCCTCGCGCCGGTCATCCTGGCCCCCGGGGCGCACGCCAACGTCGAGATCGCGGTCGAGCTGCTGGCGGGCGCGTCGGTGGCGATCCTGGCCAGCCCGACCTACAAGGCGACGTACACCGGGCTGCTCAAGGCGTTCCTCGACCGGCTCCCATCGAACGCGCTGGCGGGCAAGACGGCCCTGCCCCTGCTGGTCATGGGGCATCCGAGGCACGCGCTCGCGGTGGAGGTCCACTTCCGGCCGCTGCTGGTGGAACTGGGTGCGTTCGTCCCGACACCGGGGCTGGCGCTGCTGGAGTCCGAGCTCCCGGCGGACGAGCCGCTGGCCCGCTGGGCCGACCAGATCGCCCCCCAGATCCTGGCCACGGAAGGCGCGTTGCGATGACGTCGGCGGCCGGCAAGACGGGCGTGGCGGAAGGAGAGGTGCGATGACAGTGACCGACGTACCGGTGGACGCGGGCCCCTTCCGCACCGCACTGGCCCAGCACGCCACCGGGGTCGTGATCGTGACGGCGCACGCGGAGGGCACCCCGGTCGGGCTGACCGCGACCTCCTTCTCCTCGGTCAGCCTCGACCCGCCGCTGGTGTCGTTCTACGTCGACCAGGCCTCCACCACCTGGCCCTGGCTCCGCCTGGCGGACCACTTCGCGGTGAACGTCCTGGCCGGAGACCAGCACGACCTGGCCACCCGGTTCGCCCGCAGGGGCCTGGACCGCTTCGCCGCCCCCACCCGCTGGCACCCGGGCCCCCACGGGACCCCCTTGCTGGAGGACGTCTCGGCCCACCTGATCTGCGTCCCGCACAGCACGATCGCGATCGGCGACCACACCCTGGTGGTCGGCCTCGTCACCGCCGCCGCCACCTCTCCCGCCCGCCCCCTGCTCTACCACCGGGGCCGGTACGGCCGCTTCCTCCCCCACTGACCGGCCCGCCGGACCTCCTGCCGGACGCGCAAAGGCGCTCGTCACGCAGGAGCCCGAGGGGCGGCCCCAGGCCCTCCCGGCCCACCGGGAGGGCCGCCGCCGTGCCCGTCTCAGGCGACCTTGACGGAGTGCGGGCCGACGCTGATCGTCACGTCGACGTGTCCGCCCAACGCGGCCGCGTAGGCCCGGAGAGTCTCCAACTCCATGGCGTCAAGGTCGCCGTTCTCGATCTGGGAGATCCGCGACTGGGAGACGCCCAGGGTGGCGGCGATCTCGGCCTGGGTTTTGCCCAGCGACTTTCGCAACTCCTTCAGGTGGTAGCCGGCCACGTAGGCATCCAGATCGGCTTCGGCGGCGGCCTGCCGCTCCGGGCTGGCCATCTCAGGATGGAGCCGGTGGGCCTCAGCCTTGACCTCCTGCCAGCGGCGTGCAGGGCTCATCGCCTGTCCTCCCTGATCCTTTCGGCCTTCTCTGCGCGGTACTCGGCGTACCGGGACTTGGCCAGCGAGATCGCCTCGTCATACCAGCGTGACCACTTGCCTGCCTTGTCTCCGGCGACGAGGAAGACCGCTTCTCTGTCGGGATCGAAGATGAAGATGATTCTAATCTCAGACCGGCCTCGCGAGCCTGGGCGGAGTTCCTTGAGGTTGTTCAGGTCGTCGTCCTCCAACGTGTCCACCAAAGGACGGCCAAGGGCAGGGCCGACCTCGGCGAGTCGGTCGATCGCCTTCTCGACAAGGCTTGCTGAGTGCGAATCAGACTCGCAGAGTTTGAGGAACCAGGACTCCACCGGTTCCAGCAGGACAATTTCCCGCGCCACCTCGAAAATATAACCTCTGGCTCATATCTTTGTCTGGCTATCGTGGCTTCCGTAGCCTCCGTAGTCGGAGTCCCCGGTCGAGGCCCTTCGTCATCAAGCCGCCGAAGGGGACGGCAGGTCGCTCACGTTTCGTTCGTCGGTGAAGTGTTCGGAACCTAGGTTCGGGACGTCGGCCACGGGGTCCTCCCGTCCTTCGGCCGAGATGCAGCGTGCTGGAGGCCGATGATGAGCGATGAATCCCCGATCCCCGACGGTCGCGAGCCGGCGCAGGTGGTGACCGCGATGACCGAGCACGTCCTGCGTCTGGCGGCCACGTGGACCGCTTGGGACGGCCGTCCGCTGGCGGTCGACGGGCGGGTCTACGCCCCGCACAAGGCGATCCGGCGGGTGGCCGACCACCTCGTGGACCACCTGGCCGAGATGGAGGCGCGGCTGGCCGGGCACGAGCCCGTCCCCGATCACTGGCACGCCTCGGCGAGCACCACCCCCGCCGACCTCGCCCCCTTCACCGAGCAGGACCTGGACGAGGCCCGCAGCCGCCTGACCCGGCTCGCCCGGATCTGGGCGGACCGGCTGAACGCGCTCTCGCCCGACCAGCTCGACCGCTCGCCCGGCAACGGCTGGACCTTCCGCCAGCTCGCCGCCCACCTGGACGGATCGACCTACTACGCCGACGCCGTGGGCGCACTGACCACGACACCGGACAGCGGGCGCTGAACGCTCTCGAACAGGCACGGCGGCGCGGGTTATGGTGCTTCTACTAGAAGTTTGTTCTCCTGCGCTGGAGGGTTCGATGCTGCGGTTCGATGACAGGGTCGCGATCGTCACGGGGGCCGGACACGGCCTCGGCAGGTCCCACGCGCTCCTGCTGGCCGAGCGGGGCGCCAAGGTCGTCGTCAACGACCTCGGTGGCGCGCTCGACGGCACCGGCGCCTCCACGGGACCGGCCGCCGAGGTGGTCGAGCTGATCACGAAGAACGGCGGGCAGGCCGTCGCCAGCGCCGACAACGTCGCCACGCAGGAGGGTGCCAGGGCGATCGTCCAGACGGCCGTCGACACGTTCGGGAAGATCGACATCGTCGTCAACAACGCGGGCATCCTGCGCGACAGGTCGTTCGGGAAGATGACGGTCGAGGAGTTCGACGCGGTGCTGGCCGTCCACGTCCGCGGCTCCTACCTGGTCAGCCAGGCCGCCTACCCGTACATGAAGGAGGCCGGCTACGGGCGCGTCGTCAACACGTCCAGCCCGGCGGGCCTGTTCGGCAACTTCGGGCAGGCCAACTACTCCACCGCGAAGATGGGCCTGGTCGGCCTGACCAAGACCATCGCGATCGAGGGGGCGCGCAACGGCATCAGGGCCAACGCGATCGCGCCCGTCGCCTGGACCAGGATGACCGAGTCGCTGCTCCCCGCCGAGTTCGAGGCCACGTTCACGCCCGAACGGGTCAGCGCGCTCGTCGCCTACCTCGTCCACGACTCGTGCGAGGTCAGCGGCGAGGTGTTCAGCGTCGGCGGCGGCCGGGTGGCGCGGGTCTTCGTGGCCGAGGGGCCGGGCTGGAAGTCCGGCGACATCACGCCGGAGGCGCTCGCCGACAACTGGGAGTCGGTCATGGCCGAGCAGCCGTACGTCCTGACGGCGACGGACTCGATGAAGGCGATGCTCTAGCAGCAGGAGGTGGGGAGCACGCCGTTCGGCGTGCTCCCCACCGTTTCAGCGCCGGCGGCCGTTGGGGTGCAGGACCACCTTGGTCCAGCCGTCGTCCCGCGTGTCGAAGTGCCGGTAGGCCTCGGGGGCCTGCTCCAGCGGCAGTTCGTGGGAGACGACGAACGACGGCTTGGCCCTGTTGGTGTGGATGAGGTTGCGCAGCTGCCGGTTGTAGGCCTTGACGTTGGCCTGGCCGGTGCCCATCTTCTGGCCCTTGAACCAGAACATCCCCATGTCGAAGGGGATCTCACCCTGCTTGGCCAGCTCGTCGGGCGCGCCGGGATCATGGGGCAGGAAGAGCCCGACCACGCCGATGCCGCCGGTCGGCCGTACCGACTTGACCAGGTTGTTCAGCGTCATGTTGGGGTGTTCGACGCCCTGCGGGTCGTGGGCCTGGTAGCCGACGCACTCGCATCCCCGGTCGGCGCCTTCGCCGCCGGTCAGATCCAGCACCTGCTCGACCGGCGAGGCGACGGCGTCGTTGATCGCGATCGCGCCGATCTGCTCGGCCAGCCGAAGCCGGTCGAGGTGCCGGTCGACGACCATGACCCTGCTCGCGCCCCTGATCATCGCGGAGTAGGCGGCCATCAGGCCGACCGGCCCCGCGCCGTAGACGACGACGGACTCGCCCGGCCGCAGGCCCGCCAGTTCGGTGCAGTGCCAGCCGGTCGGGAAGATGTCCGACAGCATCACGTAGTCCTTCTCCTTCTCCTTGGCGTCCGGTGGCAGCCTGAGGCAGTTGAAGTCGCCGTACGGCACGCGCAGGAACTCGGCCTGGCCGCCCCCGAAGGGGCCCATCCCGGCGAAGCCGTAGGCGGCGCCGGCGGTTCCGGGGTTGAGGGTGAGGCAGAAGGCCGTCAGCCCGTCCTCGCAGTTCTTGCAGTGCCCGCAGGAGATGTTGAACGGCATGCAGACCATGTCGCCCACCTTGACCCGGTCGACGGCGGAACCGATGTCGACGACTTCGCCGAGGTTCTCGTGGCCGAGGACCCGGCCCGGTTCCAGGTCGGTCCGGCCTTCGTACATGTGCAGGTCCGAACCGCAGATGTTGGTGGTGGTGACGTGGACGAGGACGTCTGTCGGCCGTTCGATGCGGGCGTCGGGCACGTCCTGCACCACCACGTCGCGCGTGCCGTTGTAGACGACTGCTTGCATGATCGCCTCCCGATTGGCGGCAGACCGGGCCAGGTGCTCGATCTGGCGGGCGCGCCGGTCCGGCGGGGAGGAGCTCACCCGGCTTGGGCAGACGTCACCCTCTCCGAAGCCCCATGCCCGAACAATCGCAGCAAACCGCCCATTTATGGACAAAGTCCAACCCGGATTCGGCCAACTGGTGCGCGCGGCGGTGAAGCGGTGGACGCGGCCGGTCGCCGCGCGTTCCTGTGAGAGATGTCCTGCTGTATCGGCAAAATCTACGCACAAGGCGACTTTGTTCGTCTATCGGCGGAAGTCGCCAGAGTTTGGTCGGTTCATACTCTTGATTTGCCAGATGTGTGATCTTATTGTCGCCGCATGACCCCCCAACCGGGTTCGCCCGGTGACGTCCTCTCGCTCATCAGCGCCGGCTCCGCGACCACCCGATCCGACCTCGCCCGGCTCACCGGCCTGGCCAGGTCCACGATCTCCCAGCGGGTCGACGCGCTGATCGAGAGCGGCCTCGTCGAGGAGACCGAGAGCGGCGAGTCCACGGGCGGGCGCCCGCCACGCCAACTCCGCCTGCGCACCGAGGTGCACGCCTTCGCGGGTGTGGACCTGGGCGCGACCCACTGCCGTGTCGCGCTGATGGACATGTCCGGCGAGGTGCTGGCCGAGTGTGAGGACCCCGTCCAGGTCGTGGATGGTCCCGAGACCGTCCTGGCCCACGTGGACCAGCGGCTCGACCTGCTGCTCGGCCAGGCGGGCCGGCCGAGGTCCGCGCTCAGGGCGATCGGCATCGGCGTGCCCGGCCCCGTGGAGTTCGCCACGGGCAGGCCGAACAACCCGCCGATCATGCCGGGCTGGAACGAGTACCCGATCCCCGAGTTCTTCGCGGGCTGCGAGGTCCTGGTCGACAACGACGTCAACGCGATGGCGCTCGGCGAGCACCGCAACGCCTTCCCCGGCATCCGCCACCTGCTGTTCGTCAAGGTCGGCACCGGCATCGGCTGCGGCATCGTGGCCGAGGGCAGGCTGCACAGGGGCGCGCAGGGGTCGGCGGGCGACATCGGCCACATCCGGGTCTCCGGCCACGAGGACGCGGGCTGCCGCTGCGGCAACAGCGCCTGCCTGGAGGCCGTGGCGGGAGGCGCGGCGCTCGCGCGCCGGCTGACCGAGCTGGGCGTGCCCGCCGAGACGGGCGCGGACGTGGTCGCGCTCGTCCAGGGCGGCAACACGCAGGCGCTGCGATTGGTCAGGGAGGCGGGCAGGCTCATCGGCGAGGTGCTGGCCGGCCTGGTCAACTTCTTCAACCCCGAGGTCATCGTCATCGGCGGCGTCCTGTCGCGAGTCCACGAGCACCTGCTCGCGGGCGTCAGGGAGACCGTCTACCGCAGGTCGCTGCCGCTGGCCACCCATCACCTGTCGATCGTGCCGAGCCGCACCGGGATCAACGCCGCCGCGCTGGGCGCCGGCTCCCTGGCGATCGAGCACTACCTGTCACCCGACAACATCAACCGCATCGTCAACGCCTGAAAGGGAGCCCCCGATGCTGGTCATGAGGGGCATCGTCAAGCAGTTCCCCGGCGTGCGCGCGCTCGACGGGGTCGACCTGGACGTCGAGGCAGGCGAGGTGCACTGCCTGCTCGGCCAGAACGGCGCGGGCAAGTCGACGCTGATCAAGGTGCTGGCCGGCGTCCACCAGCCCGACGAGGGCACGATCAGGTTCAACGGCCGGGACGTCCGCCCGTCGAGCCCGATCGACGCGATCAAGCTCGGTTTCGCCACCATCTACCAGGAACTGGACCTGGTCGACGGGCTCAGCGTGGCCGAGAACATCTTCCTCGGCCACGAACACGCCCGGCTCGGCTTCGTCAACAGGGGCGCCGCCAACCGGGCCGCCCGCGACGTGCTGTCCAGGCTCGGGCATCCGGAGATCCGCCCGTCCACCGAGGTCGGACGGCTCTCACCGGCCGCCAAGCAGGTCGTGTCGATGGCACGGGCCCTCTCCCACGACGCCCGCCTGATCATCATGGACGAGCCGTCCGCCGCGCTCGCCCACGACGAGGTGGCGAACCTGTTCCGGATCATCCGCGAGCTGACCGCGCAGGGCGTCGCCGTCGTCTACATCTCGCACCGGCTGGAGGAGATCCGCGAGATCGGCGACCGGGTCACCGTGCTGAAGGACGGCCGCACGGTCGCCGTCGGCCTGCCCGCCCGCGACACCCCGACGTCCCAGGTCG
This sequence comes from Nonomuraea sp. NPDC000554, assembly GCF_040300065.1. NCBI lineage: Bacteria > Bacillati > Actinomycetota > Actinomycetes > Streptosporangiales > Streptosporangiaceae > Nonomuraea > Nonomuraea sp. NPDC000554. The sequence goes on from NZ_JBEPDC010000012.1 coordinate 93,843, forward strand.
TCTCGCTGATGACCGGCAGGAACGTCGAGTACGTCTTCCCGCCGCGCGCCGCGGGCCCGCCGGGCGACGAGGTGCTGCGGGTCGAGCACCTGACCGCGCGGGGCGCGTTCGCGGACGTGTCGTTCTCGGTGCGCGCGGGCGAGATCGTCGGGCTGGCCGGGCTCGTCGGCTCCGGCCGGTCGGAGATCCTGGAGGCGGTGTACGGGGCGCGCCCGGCCACCGGGCGGCTCCTGCTCGGCGGCGAGCCGGTGCGCCGCGGCGACGTCGTCCAGATGGTGCGGCGCGGCATGGGGCTGGCCCCCGAGGAGCGCAAGGCCCAGGCCCTGCTGCTCGACCAGAGCGTCACCGCCAACATCACCCTCGGCAGCCTGCCCGGTTTCGCCAGGTTCGGCTGGATGGACCGGGGGCGCGAACGGGCCGAGGCCCGGCGGCTGGTGGAGGCGCTCGACATCCGGCCACCCGACCCGGAACGTCCGATCAAGACGCTGTCGGGCGGCAACCAGCAGAAGGCCGTGCTGGCCCGCTGGCTGCTCGGCGGGCGCAGGCTGCTCCTGCTCGACGAGCCGACCCGAGGGGTGGACGTCGGGGCCAGGGCCGAGCTGTACGCGGTCATCCGGGGGCTGGCCGACCAGGGCATCGGCGTGCTGCTCGTGTCCAGCGAGGTGCCGGAGGTGCTCGGCCTGGCCGACCGCGTCCTCGTGCTGCGCGAGGGGACGGTCATCCACGAGGCGGACGCCGGGGAGCTCGACGAGCACCGCGTGCTCGACATGATCATGGATGGGAGGGCGGCCTGATGACAGGCGACGCCAGAAGACCGGGCGGCGGAGCGCTGGCCCGGCTCGGCGACGTGCCGCACCTGGGCCTGTTCGCGGCGCTCGGGCTGCTCGTGATCGTCGGCCTGGTGACCAGGCCCGACAACTTCGCCACCACCGCGAACCTGGTCAGCATCCTGTCGCTGGCGGCCACGATCGGCGTCATCACCGTGGGCGCGACGTTCGTCATCATCGGCGGCGGCATCGACCTGTCGGTGGGCGCCGTCATGGCGCTGGCCTCGGTCTGGGCGACGACCCTGGCGACGCAGTCGTACGGGCCGTTCGTGATGGCGCTGTGCGCGATCCTCGTCGGCACCGGGGCCGGGCTGGTGAACGGGCTGCTCATCGCGTACGGGCGGCTGGTGCCGTTCATCGCCACGCTGGCCATGCTGGTGGCGGCGCGCGGGCTGGCGCAGCGCATGTCCGACCGCAAGACCCAGCTCATCCAGCCGGGCAACACCGCCATCGTGGACCTGTCGACCACACGGGTGGCCGGAATCCCGCTCCTCGTCTACATCTTCGCGCTGGTGGTGGTGCTCGGCGCGATCCTGCTCTACCGCACCACGTTCGGCCGCCGCACCTACGCCGTCGGCGGCAACCCCGAGGCGGCCAGGCTCGCCGGCATCAACGTGCGCAGGCACACCATGCTGCTGTACGCCCTGTCGGGGCTGTGCTGCGGCGTCGCCGCGATCCTCATCATGGCCCGCACCACGACCGGCTCGTCCACCCACGGCGACCTGTACGAACTCGACGCCATCGCCGCCGTCATCATCGGCGGCACCCTCCTCACCGGCGGCCGCGGCACGATCACGGGCTCGATCCTCGGCCTGCTGATCTTCACGCTCATCACCAACCTGTTCATCCTCAACGGGCTCAACACCAGCGACCAGCTGATCGCGAAGGGCCTGATCATCGTCGTCGCCGTCCTTCTCCAGCGGCGGAACCTGAAGGAGAGAGCACCATGAGCCAGAACGTCGCGCGCAGGGGATTCCTCGTCGGCGGAGCCGTACTGTTAGCGGCCGGCTGCACCAGCAACGAGCCCGCGGCGGCGCCCTCCAGCGCGGCGCCCGCGCCCGCCCCGGCGGCCAGCGGCAACGACCAGCCGGGCACCAAGGTGGTCATCGGCTTCTCCGCGCCCGCGGCCGACCACGGCTGGATCGCCGCCATCGCCAAGAACGCCGAGAGCGCCGCCAAGCAGTACAGCGACATCGACTTCAAGCCCGTCGAGCCCACCAACGACATCAACCAGCAGATCTCCGCCGTCGAGTCGCTGATCGCGGCCAAGGTGAACGCGCTGGTCATCCTCCCCAACGACGGCCAGCAGCTGAACCAGGTCGCGCTACAGGCGACGCAGGCCGGCATCCCCGTCATCAACCTCGACCGGGTCTTCCCCGACAAGCTCGCCTACCGCACCTGGATCGGCGGCGACAACTACGGCATGGGCGTCGCGGCGGGCCAGTACATCGGCAAGAAGCTCAAGGACAAGGGCGTCTCCAACCCGGTCATCGTGGAGATCCAGGGCATCGCCACGCTCCCCCTCACCCAGGACCGCAGCAAGGGCTTCGCCGACGCGCTGAAGACGTACGGGTTCAGCGTCACGGCCAAGCAGGACGCCAAGTTCACCGTCGAGACGGGCAACCAGGTCGCCGCCAGCCTCCTCCAGGCCCACAAGAAGATCGACGCGCTCTGGAACCACGACGACGACCAGGGTGTCGGCGTGCTCGCCGCCATCAAGGAGGCCAACCGCACCGAGTTCTTCATGGTCGGCGGCGCCGGCTCGCTCAACGCCATGAAGGAGATCCAGTCGGGCGGCTCCGTGCTGGAGGCCACCGTCACGTACAGCCCGACGATGGCGTCCTCGGCCGTCAAGCTCGCGAGGCTGATCGCCCAGGGAAAGGGCATGAGTGACCTCGTGGAGAACCAAGTTCCACAGTCCATCACGCTGGCGTCGGAGACCATTACCAAGGAGAACGTCGAGAAATACCTGCCACTCGGCTTCGAATCCTGATCGGGGGTTGCATGTCAGACAAGACCACGGTCGGCGTGGGCATGGTCGGTTACGCGTTCATGGGCCGCGTCCACTCCCAGGCGTGGCGGAGCGTGGGGGCCTTCTTCGACCTGCCGCTGGCACCGCGGATGGCGGTCCTGGCGGGCAGGTCGAAGGACCGTACCGCCGCCGCGGCCGCCCAGCTCGGCTGGGCGGACGTCGAGACCGACTGGAGAGAGCTGGTACGGCGGGAGGACGTGCAGATCGTCGACATCTGCACGCCCGGCGACTCGCACGCCGAGATCGCCATCGCGGCCCTCGAAGCCGGCAAGCACGTGCTCTGCGAGAAACCGCTGGCCAACACCGTCGCCGAAGCCGAGGCGATGGCCAGGGCGGCGGCCGGCGCGCCCGGCAAGAGCATGGTCGCCTTCAACTACCGGCGGGTGCCCGCGCTCGCGCTGGCCCGCCGGTTCGTGGAGGAGGGCAGGGTCGGCGAGATCAGGCACGTCCGCGCCGCCTACCTGCAGGACTGGATCGTCGACCCCGAGTTCCCGCTGGTCTGGCGGCTGCAGAAGGACAAGGCGGGCTCGGGCGCGCTCGGCGACATCGGCGCGCACATCGTCGACGCCGCCCAGTACGTCACCGGCCAGCACGTCGTCGGCGTCTCCGCGCTGACGGAGACGTTCGTCAAGGAACGCCCCCTGGCCGCGGAGTCGGCGGGGCTGGGCGCGAGCAGCGCCGGCTCCACCGGCCCCGTCACCGTGGACGACGCCGCGCTGTTCATCGGCCGCCTGTCCGGCGGCGCGCTCGCGTCCTTCGAGGCCACCCGCTTCGCCACCGGACGCAAGAACGCGATGCGCATCGAGATCAACGGCTCGCTCGGCAGCCTGGCCTTCGACTTCGAGGCCATGAACGAGCTCTGGTTCTCCGAGGGTGGCGGCGGCTTCGAACGCATCCTCGTCACCGAGCCCGACCACCCGTACGTCGGCGCCTGGTGGCCGCCGGGTCACGGGCTCGGTTACGAGCACACCTTCACCCACGAGATCAAGGACTTCCTGGAGGCGATCGCCCAGGACACCGACCCCGTGCCGTCGTTCGCCGACGGCCTGCGGGTGCAGCGGGTGCTGGCGGCGGTCGAGCGCAGCGCGGCTGACGGCAGCCGCTACACGAACGTGGAGGACGCATGAGACCCGTCACGTTGTTCACAGGGCAGTGGGCCGACCTGCCGTTCGAGGAGGTGTGCGAGCTCGCGGCCGGATGGGGCTACGACGGCCTCGAGATCGCCTGCTCGGGTGACCACTTCGACGTGGCGCAGGCCATGGCCGACCCGTCGTACGTGGAACAGAAGCACGCACAGCTCGACAAGCACGGCCTGAAGGTCTGGACCATCTCCAACCACCTCGTCGGCCAGGCCGTCTGCGACCACCCCATCGACGAGCGGCACAAGGCCATCCTGCCCGCCCGCATCTGGGGCTCCGGCGACCCGGAGTCGGTGCGGCAGGCGGCGGCGGAAGAGCTCAAGAACACCGCCAGGGCGGCGGCGCTGCTCGGCGTCGACACCGTGGTCGGCTTCACCGGCTCGTCGATCTGGCACACCGTCGCCATGTTCCCGCCGGTGCCCGCGTCCATGGTCGAGGCGGGCTACCAGGACTTCGCCGACCGGTGGAACCCCATCCTGGACGTCTTCGACGAGGTGGGCGTCCGCTTCGCGCTGGAGATCCACCCCAGTGAGATCGCCTACGACTACCACACCACGGTCAGGACCCTCGAGGCGATCGGTCACCGGCCCGCGTTCGGCCTGAACTGGGACCCGTCGCACATGGTCTGGCAGGACCTGGACCCGGTGGCCTTCATCCTGGACTTCGCCGACCGGATCTACCACGTCGACTGCAAGGACACCCGTGTCCGCGTGGGCGACGGCCGCAGAGGCCGCCTGTCCTCGCACCTGCCGTGGGCGGACCTGCGCAGAGGCTGGGACTTCGTCTCCACGGGCCGCGGCGACGTCCCCTGGGAGGACTGCTTCAGGGCGCTGAACTCGATCGGCTACACGGGCCCGATCTCGATCGAGTGGGAGGACGCGGGCATGGACCGGCTGGACGGCGCGGAGGAGGCCCTCACCTACATCCGCCGCCTGAACGCCATCACCCCGCCCACCGCCTCCTTCGACGCGGCCTTCTCCACCACCTGACGCGAACGCCCCCGGCTCGGTTTCGGAGCCGGGGGCGTCCAGTGGACGTGTCAGACGGTCACATGCCCTGGAACTTCACCTTCGGGCAGCACTTCGAGTGGAACTGCGTGGCAGCCCGCTTCATCTGGCGCCTTGCCTCGTCCTTCTTCTCGTCCGACATCTTCCGCCAGGCCGAGGCGTTCTCCTTCACGACCTTCGGGGCGGGAGGCGCGAAGTACTTGTCGTACCGGGCGCGGCACTCCTCGCCCCTCGCGGTCGTGTCGTTCTGGAAGGCCTCCACGCAGGAGTCCTCGGCGGCCTTCCAGCGGGCCACCTTCTTCGGGTCGGGGTCCGACTCCACCTGGGGGGCGGAGTGGGCGGCCGCCGCGAACGGGCAGGCGGCGGTCTGGGTCTGAGCCTGGGCGAAGGCGGCGTCGGCGAGCCCGAGCGCCGGGACGGCGCCGGAGGCGACGACGGCCGCGCCGATGACCCGAGCGAGCATGAGAGTTCCCTTGTTCATGCCCTCGGGTCTACTGACCCTGGCGACGGCGTTCACCCCGAACCACTCAGCCTGGCCCAACTCTTGGACGCGGCTTGACCTCCCAGAGTGGAGAAATCCTCCCGGACGGCGTCGTCCAGCCGCATCCCGGTCAGGCGGTGCTTCTCGTAGCCGGATAGGGCAGCGTCGCGGCGAGCCGCCAACCCCCTTCGCCGTCAGGACCCGCCGAGAGGGCGCCCCCCAGAGCCTTGGCGCGCTCGCGCATGCCCGCCAGCCCGTGCCCCGAGGACGGCAGCCGCTCCCGCACGGTGGGCGGGCAGGCGTTGGTGATCTCGACGGCCATTCCGTCGCCGCTCTCCGACACCCTGACCCGCACCCGGGTGCCCGGCCCCGCGTGTTTCAGCACGTTGGTGAGCCCCTCCTGGACGATCCGCGCCGCCGAGGCGCGGGCCACCAGCGGGGCGTGGTCCACCGCCGGATCGAGGTCGAGGTCCACCAGGAGCCCGGCGCCGGTCATCCGCTCCGCGGCCTCCCGGACCACGTCCCCGGGGTCGGCCAGCAGGTCGGGCTCCTTCTCCGGGTCCCGCAGGACGTCGAGGAGGCTGCGCAGGTCCTCCAGCACCTGGTGCCCGGTGTCGCGGATGTCGGTGAGCGCCTCGGCCGCCGGGCCCTCGGAGGTGGCGTAACGGGCGGCGCTCGCGCGCAGCACCATCGCGCCGACGTGGTGGGCGACGATGTCGTGCACCTCGCGGGCGATGCGCTCCCGCTCGGCCAGCCGGTCGGCGCGGATCTGGGCGATCACCAGCCGTTCCGACTGGCGGACACGCAGCCGCTCCGACTCGGTGGCGGCCTGGCGTGCGCCCAGGTAGCGGCCGATGGCGACCGGCGTGATCACGAGGAGCATCAGGATGAAGGCCCTGAACGGGGTGATGTCGGCTGTGCTCGTGACGATCGCGATCGCGGCCAGCCCGCACGCGGCCAGGTAGACCACCAGATTCCAGGTCCAGGACGCGACCCGCATCGCGAAGACCGCCACGCTGATCAACGCCAGCACCATCGCCGTGTTGGTGGCCCTCGGCAGGTACTGGTCGGCCGCCAGCAGGATGACGCCCTCGAACAGGAAGACCATGCCGGGCAGACGGCGCGCCACGCCCAGCGCCAGGCCCGCCACGACCACCACCAGGCCGTTGGCCCAGACCGGCTGGGTGCCCGTGTGCCAGGACGTCCAGGTGCCGAGCACGGACAGCGCCACGCCCACGCCGCCCAGCAGCACGTCGGGGGTGACGTCGCGTTCCTGGAGGCGTCCGGCGGGGCCTCGCAGGTAGGCGCCCAGGACGGCGGGCAACACCGATACGAGCACCGAGTAGAACCAGGCGTTCCGGGTCATCGTGACGCCCGGGTCGGCCAGGTTGATCGCCGTCGCCGCGACGCCCACCAGCACCGCCAGGGGGGTGAACTGCCAGCGTGACAGGTAGGCCACCAGGCCGATCCCCACGCACAGGAGCATCTGGGCGGTGTTGGAGGTGAAGGCGCTGATCTGGTCGGTGTAGACGAGGAAGGCGGCCAGGTACAGCGTGACGGGCACGGGGAAGCGCCTGACGAACGCCATGGGCGCGCCGACCAGCACCGAGAACGTCATCACCACCCAGACGGGTGAGGAAGGGCCGCCGGATTTGCCGGACAGGAGCAGGTCGAGCCCGATCCCGCACGCGCCGAGCAGGATGTCCAGCCACGCTCCTCGCCATCGCATGACCATGACGTTACTGAAACCGGCCGCGTGCTCACTCCGTTGTGAGGAGGAGACCGCGGGCTAGGCTGACCGGCCCGCTCGGCTGCGGAGAACGTAGCCCGCGAGGACGGCCATCCCCAGGGCGGCCTGGGCCGCGAGGAAGCCGCCGAGCGAGCCCGGACTGCCCACCAGCGCCGCGATCACCGGAACGCACCCCAGGACGGCGAGATCCACGCCGATGAGAGCCCAGATGAGCGGGCCCGTCGGGACGGCGCCGCCTGGCGTGTCGATGACGGGCATCGAATGGTCGACAGGCCCGCGCCGAGCCATCCGCAGCGCCGCCGCGGCGATGGCCGGGGCCGTCAGCGGGCCGAACAGCCACCACGTCCCGGCGGGGAGCCAGCCCGCCAGTGACAGCCCGGCCAGCGCGGTCGTCGTCCAGACGCCGCTGAGCAGCGCGGGCAGGAGGGCGCGAGCCGCCAGCGCCTGACGGTGGCCGACACCGGTGAGCCGCGCCAGGCTCGGGTTGTCGGAGTCCCGCCTGGCGCCGGACGTGGCACCCGCCGCGATCGCCAGCGCGCCTGCCAGCACGGACGCTCCCACCGCCACCGGCGACCCACCCGCCCCGGCCAGCACGGCGGGCAACGCGGCGGTGGCGAGCATCGCAGCCAGCCGCCCGGGCCGCCGGCCGGCACGCAGCCAGTCCTGCCAGGCCGGCGCGAACGGCGTGGCCAGCCGCGTGACGCGCTGCCAGGCCGGTGCGGGCGGGGCGGTCAGGTGGGTGTGGTGGACGCGGAGCAGTGCCGGCCACGGCCTGGAGCGCAGGCTCCTGGCTCGCCAGTGGTTGTCCTCGGCGATCCAGGTGAGGGCGCCGGGGTCCAGGGTGACGGTGGCGGTCGCGACGTGCCCGGCGCGGGTCGAGGCCGCCAGGATCGTCCGGGACGGGATGCGGGCGAGCGCCGTCCACGCCCGCCGGATCAGCAGGGTGGACGTCAGCGCGGCGGCCGAAGCGGCGGCCGCCACGGCGGGAAGGGGCGCGGCGGCGACGGCGGCGAGCACGCCGCGCGCCTGGCCGCTGGCGGCGACCACGGCCACCACAAGCAGCGCGACCAGCCCGGCGGTCACCCAGGCGTGCCAGGACTGCGACGCCTGCCCGAGCACCGCCAGCGCCATCCCGCCGGCGGACGCCGACACGCCGAGCACCAGCGCCGCCACCAGCCGCCAGACCAGCTGGTCGGGAGCGCCCAGCACCGCCAGCAGGCCGAGCCCGAGGCCCACACCCGCCACGACGGAGACCAGCAGCAGGACCCGTCCCGTACGCCCCAGGACGCCCCGCCGGTCCAGCGGCGACAGGACCAGCCAGGCGGCGTCGGCGGCCGTCACCACGACCGGCCCGGCGGCGCGGGCGGCGGCGACGAACCCCGCGTACGCCAGCACCACCAACGCCACCCCCGGCCCCACCTGCGCGATCTCGACCCGCCCGGCCAGCCCCGCCAGCGCCGACGAGATCGGATGCCCCGCGACCACCGCGGCCATCGCCAGCGCGAACAGGACGACGTACCGGTCGAGCAGGCTCACGGGCGCACGCCCACGAGCCCGCACGAACGCCCGCACCGACCCCACTCCTTGCGGAATCACGCGGCGACCCGCCCGTCCGTCGGTGATACCTGGCGTGCGCGGCCGGCCAGGTCCGGGTCGTGGGTGGCCATGACCACGGTGCCGCCCTCGTCCGTGTACGCGGTGAGCAGCGTTCCCAGGCGCTCGCGGAACCCGGCGTCCAGGCCGCGCTCGGGCTCGTCCAGAAGCAGCAGGCGGCTGGGCCTGAGGAGCGCGGCGGCGAGCGACAACCGCTGGCGCTGCCCCGTGGACAGGTTCAGCGGAGGCGCGTCGGCGCGTTCCCGCAGCGCGAACAGGTCGAGCGCCGCCTCGACGGTCATGCGCGGCTCGCCGTGCACGGCCCGCATCAGCTCCAGGTGCTCGCCGGCGGTCAGCCCGGGATACCAGGCGGGCTCGTCGCCGAGCAGCGCGACGCGCCGCCAGAACGCGGCGTCGTCGGCTGGGGCGGCGCCGAACACACTGACGGTGCCGCTCGTGGGCGGCTGCAACCCCGCCAGGCAGCGGAGCAACGTCGACTTGCCGGACCCGTTGGGCCCCACCACAGCCACCAGCTCGGACGGAGCCACGCTGAGCTCCAGCCCCCTCAGTACGGGATTGCCGCCCAGCTCGACCGAGAGGTCATGGACGGTGATGATCGTTTCGCGCACCGTTCGAGCCTAGCCAGCTCCATGGTCACTCACGCAGGTGCGGGTCAGCGGATCTCGCCGGACATGGGCAGCCAGGGGGCGGCGTCGAAGATGAGCAGGATCGAGGTGATCTTGCCGCCCTCCAGGCGGAAGTGCTCGGCGGTGCGCTGGGTGCCCGCGGGCGTGGCGGTGTGGACGTCGTAGACGAGGGTGGCCTCGGAGTCGCCGTACAGCTCGCTGATCAGGTCCACCCCGGTGACCACCTGGACGAACCCCGGCAGGCCCGCGAGGTGTCCGGCGGGATCGGTCGAGGTGATGAACGGGCTCCGGAAGCTGAACGGCTCCGCCAACTGCTGGGCGGCGGCGGCCACGTCTCCGCGGAAGCGCGCCTCGTGGTACGCGCGGACGGTCTCTCGGGTGGTCATCGGCCTTCTCCTTGGAGGTGCTGGGCAAGCTGCTGCTGGTTGTCGGCGAGGCGCAGGCACAGGTGCCTGAACCGCGTCAGCTCGGACGGCGTGAACCCGCGGAACATCGCGGCCATGGCCAGCTGCGTCGGCCGCCGGAAGGACTCCAGCCAGGTCCGTCCGTCGGGGGTGATCTGGGCGAGCACGGAGCGGCGGTCGTGCCGGTCGGGGACGCGGCGCACCAGCCCGTCGCGTTCGAGCGTGTCGACCAGGCCGGTCACGTTCCGCGAGCTGACCCCGGCCGCTTGGGCCAGGTCGCCGATGCTGACGCCGTCCTCGGGGGCGGCGCTGAGACGGATCAGGATGTCGAGCGCGCCCGAACTGAGGCCGCGCCCCTCGCTGCCGTGCGAGCGCATCCGCTCGACGGCGTGGAAGGCGGTCCGGACGGCCGCCGCCACCTCCAGGGCGAGGGTGTCGCCGTCGCCGAGGAACGCCGTCATGGCGCTCCGCACGTGGGGGTCGAAGAGGTGGCCGTCGGGGTCGGAGTCGAATTTATGTACGTCCTTCATAATGAAGGAACACTACACTGCTACTCCGGCTGGGGGGAGAAGCGCGGGTCCTGGTTCCCGGAGTAGACGACGGTCATGGTGAGGAGGGCGGGTGTGTCGCCGGGGTTGCGGTAGGCGTGGGGACGGTCGCCACGCATCCTGAGCGCGTCGCCGGGCCCCAGGTCGAAGGCGGCACCGCCGACCGTGACCGTGAGGACCCCCTCCCTCAGGTGCAGCAGTTCGCGGGTGCCCTGCGGGTGGCCCGCGGAGCGGATCTCGTCGCCTGGGGCGACCAGGAAGTCCCACAGCTCGACGAAGGGCGCCTGGCCGTCGTTGATCAGAAGTCGCGCCTGGCCGGCCTGACCCGCACGGCGGATCGGCGACTGGGCGGCGCGCGCGACCCGTCCGAGCTCCTCCGGGGGTTCGACGAGCCGGCCGATCGGGATGCCGAGGGTGGCGCAGATCCTGGCCAGGGTCGCGATGCTCGGGTTGGTCCGGCCCGTCTCGATCTGCTGGAGCATCCCCCTGCTGACGCCCGACCTGGACGCCAGGTCCTCCAGTCGCCAGCCCCTCTCCTGGCGGGCGGCACGCAGGTTGGCGGCGAGCGTCTCGCCCACGGCCTCGGCTGGATCGGTCATTGCCCACGTCCTCCCTTGGAGGCAGAATATTAGGTTTGTGACGCAATATAGTGTACTCAGGCTGCTCGCCGCCGGATTCGTCGACTATCTGGGGGCGGGGCTGTTCCTGGCGTTCTCGGCCGTCTACTTCACCCAGTCCGTGGGGCTGACGGCGGGGCAGGTCGGCCTCGGGCTCGGCGTGGCCGGATGCCTGGCTCTGGTGCTCGCCACGCCGCTGGGCAGGGTGGCCGACAGGGTCGGCGTCCGCCGGACGCTGGTCGTGCTGCACCTGGTCAGGGCGGTCGGCACCGCGTCCTACGTGATGGTGGGGGAGTGGTGGGGGTTCCTGGCCGCCGTGACAGCCGTCACCGTGGCCGACCAGGCGATCGCCGCGCTCACCCAGGCGTTCGTCGCGGAGCTGGCCGACGGCGAGCGGCGCGGCAAAGTGCTGGCCGCCTACCGGACGATCGCCAACCTGGGGATCAGCGTCGGCGGCCCGCTGGGTGGGCTGATCACGGCGCAGGACGGCGCGTTCCAGCTCGTGCTGCTGGCCAACGCGGGTGCGTACGTCCTGGTCGCGCTCGTGCTCGCGACCATCCCCCAGCCACCGGTGAGACGGGAGCGCGCGGCACGCGGCACCGCGGCGGTCCGGGACCGCCGACTGCTGGCGCTGGCCTCGCTCGACACCGTCTTACAACTGTGGCTGCCGGTGCTGAATCTGGGCTTCCCGCTCTGGCTCGCCGGCGGCGGGCACATCCCCCGAGCCTGGATCGGGCCGCTGTACGCGGTGGACACCGTCCTCTGCGTGCTCCTGCAACTGCCCGCCGCCAGGCTCGTCGGCACGGTGGCCGCCGCCCGCCGCGGCCAGGTGGCGGGCGGCGTCCTGCTGTCAGTGTCCTGCCTGGTGTTCTGGGCCGCGCCGTACGCCGCGCAAGCGGCCGTGGCCCTGTTCACGCTCGCCGTCGTCCTGCTGGCGCTCGGCGAGCTTCTCACCGTGCCGGCGGCCTGGACGTTGTCGTACGCCATCGCTCCGGACGACCGCCGCGCCGAGTACCTCGCCGCGTTCGGCATGGGCCGCTCGTTCGGACGTTACGTGCTCGGCCCGGTCCTGGTCACCGCGCTGCTGCAGAGCGCGGGCGGGCTGGCCTGGGCGGTGCTCGCCGCGCTCTTCGCGCTCGCGGCCGCCGCGACGCCCCTGGCCGCCCGGCACGTCGCCACGGCGTCCGAGCAGGTGAGGTCCTAGTCCATGAGGACGATCTGGCGGAGGACCTCGCCGCCCTTGAGAGCCGCCACCGCGTCGTTGAGGTCGGCCAGCCTGATTCTGGCGCTGATCAACGACTCCAGGTCCAGCTTGCCCGCCTTGTAGAGGTTGGCGAAGTACGGGAAGTCGTGCCGCACGTCCGCTTCCCCGTACAGGCTGGAGAGCAGGTTCTTGCCCTCGAACAGCAGATTGAACGCCGAGATCGAGACCATGTCGTCCACGGCGCCCGCGCCCACCACGACCACGTCGCCGCCCGCGCGGGTGATCTGCCAGGCGCTCTGGATGGTGGCGGCCTTGCCGACCACTTCGAAGCCGTAGTCGAAGCCCTGGCCGCCGGTGAGCTCGTTGAGCGCGTCCGGGACCTGCTCGGGGGTGACGGCGTGGGTCGCGCCGACCTTCCTGGCCAGGTCGTGCTTGGACTCCAGCGGGTCGATCGCGAGGATCGTCCTGGCGCCGGAGACGCGCGCGCCCTGGATGACGGAGAGCCCCACGCCGCCGCAGCCGATCACCGCGACCGTCGACCCGGGACGGACGCGGGCGGTGTTGATCGCCGCGCCGACGCCGGTCGTGATGCCGCAGCCGATCAGCGCGGCGGCCTCCCACGGCACGTCCGGGTCGATCCTGATCGCGCCCTGCCAGGGGACGATGATCTCCTCGGCCCAGGTGCCGCAGCCGGCCATGCCGAACGCCGTGTTGTCGCCGCCGTAGCGGAAGTTCCCCTTGGTGAACGCCTCGATGACGTACTTCATGCACAGGAACGGCTGCCCGCCGAGGCACAGGTCGCACTCCTGGCAGGACGGACGCCAGCTGATCACCACATGGTCGCCCGGCTTGACCGAGGTGACGTGCTCGCCCACCTCGACCACCTCGCCCGCGCCCTCGTGGCCCGGGACGAGCGGCACGGGTTGCGGCAGCACACCGGACATGGCCGACAGGTCCGAGTGGCAGACGCCCGTGGCCCTGATCCGCACCCGGACGTCGGTGGGCCCGACGGGGGCCAGGGTGACGTCGTCGCGGATGTCGAGCTTGTCATCGCCTACGGCGTGCAGAAGCGCGGCGCGCATGGGGGGTTCCTCCTACGACGGTTCTTCGAGGGAGAGGGCGGCTTTGGGGCAGGACCTGACGGCGTGGCGCACGCGGTCCATCAGCTCCGGCGGCGGTTCCGGCAGCAGGATGTGGAGCTGGTCGTCGTCGTCCACATCGAACACCTCGGGTGCGAGCCCCATGCACACGGCGTTGGCCTCGCACACCATTTCATCGACTTTGATCCTCATGTGAGCCTCCTGTGATCCCATGAGACCACTTTGGTGCGCTCGACGACGTACGCGACCCGCTTCCGCCCGGTGTGTTCGACGTAGGGACGCAGCAGCTCGTCGGCCACGCCGGGGGTGGTCCTGCGGGCGACCTCCATGCCGATGGCCAGGACGTGCTCGGGGTCGTCGACCCGCTCGGCCTTGCCGTACAGCAGGACGCCGCGCAGCTCGGCGTACTCCTCTCCGGCCTCGACCAGGCAGCTCACCCGTGGATCGCGCTCCAGGTTTCGCGTCTTCTGCGCCTTGCCGTAGGTCCAGAAGGCGATACGCCCCTCGTCGAGCCCGTAGAACATGGTCACCAGGTGCGGTGTGCCGTCGGGGTTGATGGTGGCGAGCTGGAGTTTGCGCGCCGCCTCGAGGAAGGCGGTGACGTCGTCGTCGGACATCGCGATGCGAGCGCGCTGATTCACGCTGCCAAGTAGAACAGGTTACAGAATGCCCGGCAAGAGGTCGCCGGAATGTTGTTCGGTTCGACTAGGGTGCTGCGCTATGACGATGCCGCCCGAGCTGCTGTACGCAGCGGAGCACGCCAAGGGATTCATGCCGACGAAGGAGGGGCTGGCCCTGTTCGAGGCCGCCTGCCAGTACGGCAAGCTCGGCCCGATCTGCGAGATCGGCACCTACTGCGGCAAGTCCGCCGTCTATCTCGGCGCGGCGGCGAGGCAGGCCGGATCCGTGGTCGTCACCGTCGACCACCACCGCGGCTCCGAGGAGATCCAGCCGGGCTGGGCCCACCACGATCCGACGCTGGTCGATCCCCGCTTCGGCAAGATGGACTCGCTGCCGACGTTCCGCTGCACGATCGCCGCCGCCGGGCTGGAGGACGAGGTGATCGCCGTCGTCGGCAGGTCCGAGCAGGTGGCCAGGCTCTGGCGCAGCCCGCTGGCCATGCTGTTCATCGACGGCGGCCACTCCCAGGAGCCGGTGACCCGCGACTACGAGGGCTGGGCGCCGCACGTCATGCCGGGCGGCGCGCTGGTCTTCCACGACATCTACCCCGACCCGGCCGACGGCGGCCAGGCGCCCTACCGCGTCTACCTGCGCGCCCTGGAGTCGGGCGCGTTCGCCGAGGTCTCGGCCGAGGGCTCGCTGCGCGTGCTGGAGCGGGTGGCTCCGGGCATCTGAGAGACGGTCAGTCCGGGTGGCGGCGCTTCCAGGCCCGGCGGGTGTGCGCCTGCCAGGCCAGGAACTCGTCATGGGTGTACGGGTCGCTGTCGAGGACGCTCAGCGCTCCGGCCACCCACGCGCCCGCGTCCTCCGCCGCCGTCCCCGCCAGGATCGGGACGGCCAGCTCCACGTGTTCCGGCAGCCTCTCGCCCAGCGTCATGGACGCGGCCGCGAACGCGCACCCCTGCGCCAGGTGCGGCCGGAACCCGTCGGCCCCCGCATGCTCGGCGAGCCGCCACAGCCAGTCCGCCCCCGCGCCGCCGACGTACGTCGCCGCGAACCCGAGGCCGATCCACAGGTCGCCCCGCCTGCTCGCCGGGTAGCCGGCGACCGTGATCGCCAGGTCGTCGGGTGAGGCGCAGTCGTGGTACCAGAGCAGACGTCCCAGACCCTGGTCGAACAGCGCGCAGTGGGCCCTGGTGGGCAGGTCGGGCAGGGACCTCTCGCCCACCAGCCGGTCGGTCTGCGTCAGCCCGAGCTGGAACCCGAACCCGTCCATGGCCAGCCAGCGCAACAGCGGGTGCCCGCCCCTCACGCCCCGCAGCGGACGCACGCGCAGCAGCGCGTAGCCGCGGCCCGCGCCGAGGTGGGCGGCCTGCTGGAAATGCAGGGCGGGGCCGTCCAGGAGCGCGCGAAGGCGTCGGCCCCGGGCCAGGGTGAGCAGGTCGAGGGCGGCGCACGCGGCCGCCGCGCCTTCGTAGGCGAAGCCTCGCCGCTCCAGAGAGATGTCATCGATCTTCGGGACGTCCCTGGAGAGAACGGCGTTGAAGCCGAAGACGTAGGTCTTTTCGGCCTCTTCCAGGACGTGGCGTGAAGCGCCCTGCCTGAACCGCCGCCTGCCCAGATCGGACGCGTGCTCGTCCATCACCAGAAACCGCCGCAGGCCACGGACCGGGGGCGGTGTCGCCTGGGTCCCGACCTGGTCAAAGAGCAAGGTTGTGCCCGTGTCGCCCACGCTTCCCCCGAAGACGCCTCGTACGGCCACTCCCGAAGCTAGTAACCCCATTGCGGCCTTCGGCGACGCCGCTCCGGATTTCCCGGCAAAGAACCCGCAAAAGCGCTTGCGTCGTACGAGATCAGAAGACGGCGGGGGCGCAGCCGCAGGGGTGAGGGTCGGCAGGGGAGATGGAGTCCGCGGCGACGTCCCGGAAGAGGGAGGAGCCGGCGGAGAGCCCCAGCAGCGCGTCGGCGGCGAGCACCACGGCCGCCGCCGTGTACGCGGAGCGCTCGTGTGGGAAGTGCTTGCCGTTGGCGAACTGCCAGCCCGTCCAGTACGAGCCGTCGTCGTGGCGCAGGTGCTGCACGTCGGTGAAGAGCCGTGCCGCGCGCTCGCGGTCGCCCAGCGCGTCCAGCGTCAGCACCAGCTCGCACGTCTCCGCGCCCGTCACCCACGGCTGGTCCGAGACGCACCGGATGCCCAGCCCCGGCACCACGAACGTGGACCACTCGCGATCCAGCAGCTCGAACGCCCGTGGCCCACGCACGGCCCCGCCCAGCACCGGGTAGTACCAGTCCATCGAGAAGCGGCTCTTGTCGGCGAACGCCTCGGGATGGGCCGCCAGCGCGTGCGCGAGACGGTCGGCGGCCAGCTCCCAGTGCGGCTGCGGGTCGCCCAGGTGATCGGCGAGCAGCACCCCGCAGCGCAGCCCCTGGTGGATCGACGAGCAGCCGGTGAGCAGCGCGACCGACGAGGCCACGCCGTGCGCGTCGCGCTCCCAGACGACCTCGCCGCGCTCGGCCTGCAGGCCCACCACGTAGTCGAGGGCCGCCTTGACCATCGGCCACCTGCGCTCGGTGAACCCCTCGTCGCCGGTGACGAGCTGGTGGTGCCAGACGCCCGCCGCGACGTAGGCCGCGTGGTTGGACTCGCCGCCCAGCTCGGTGGCCGCGCCGCCGACCAGCTTCATCGGCCAGGACCCGTCGTCACGCTGGTGCCCGGCCAGCCAGTCGTACCCCTTCGCGACCGGTTCGGATAACCCGGCGACGGCCATCGCCATCAGGCACTCCACGTGGTTCCACGCGTCGACGTGCCCCTCCGGCCACGGCACGCCGCCGTCGTCCTGCTGGATCGCCGCGATGCTCAGGGCCGTCCGGGCCACCTCGTCGCGGGAGATCACGCGACGGGCTTCCTGACGTAGAGCACCACGCTCTTGCCGATGATCGGGTTCAGCACCGTCTCCGCCAGCCGGGTGAGCGGCGGGCGCTTCATGATGTCCCAGACCAGCAGCTCGTGGTACGCCTTGGCCAGCGGGTGGTCGTCGTTGTTGACGCCGACCGCGCACTTGATCCACCAGTACGGCGCGTGCAGGCCGTGCGCGTGGTGGTGCGGGCCGATGTCGAAGCCGGTCGCCTTCAGCTTGGCCGACAGCTCGGCCAGCGTGTAGATGCGGACGTGGCCGCCGGGCGCGGTGTGGTAGTCCTCGTCCAGCGCCCAGCAGATCCGCTCGGGCAGGAAGCTCGGGACGGTGATCGCCGCGGTGCCACCCGGCTTCAGCACCCGGAAGAGCTCCCGCATCGCCGCCATGTCGTCGGGGATGTGCTCCAGGACCTCGGCCGCGATCACCCGGTCGAAGCTGTCGTCGTCGAACGGCATGTCCAGCGCCGTGCCCTGGACGGTCTCGCCCGTGGCGCCCAGCGGGACCTCGCCCGCCTTGTCCATCGCCACGAACATGGCCGCCACGTTGTCGAGCTCCGACTGGTCCATGTCGAACGCGACCACGTCCGCCCCTCGGCGCAGCACCTCGAAGGCGTGCCGGCCGCCGCCGCAGCCGAGATCGAGCACGCGCACGCCAGGCCCGACGGGCAGCCGGGCGAAGTCCACGGTCAGCACTTACCGGTCTCCTTGTGATCAGTCAGTACGGCGGGGGGCAGTAGGTCGGCGGGGTCCCGGGAACGGTCACCTCTTCCGGTGGGCGGCCATGGCCTCGCGGTACGCCTCGACGGTCCTCTTGGCGACGACGTGCCAGGTGTAGCGCTCCATGACCCGGTCGTATCCGGCCTTCCCCACCCGTTCGCGCTCCTCCGGCGAGTCGTGCAGCCTGAGCAGCGCCGCCGCCAGCTCCTCGGGGTCGCCGGGCGCCACCTGGACCGCCGCGTCGCCCACGACCTCCGGCAGAGCCCCGGTGCGGCTGGCGATCAGCGGGGTGGCGCAGGCCATGTGCTCGACCGCGGGCAGCGAGAACCCCTCGTACAGCGACGGCACGACCGAGATCTCCGAGGTGGCGATGAGGTCGCCCAGCTCGTCGTCGGAGATGCCGTGCACGAACCTGACCCGGTCCTGCAACGACAGCTCCTGCACGAGCTGCTCGGTCGGCCCGCCCGGGGTCGGCCTGCTGACCACGGTGAGGTTCACGTCGCGCTCGGTGGCCAGCTTGGCCACCGCCCTGAGCAGGGTGGCGACGCCCTTCATCGGCGAGTCGGCGCTGGCGACCGCGACGATCGAGCCCTTGCGCTTCTCGAGGTGCGGGCGCGGGTGGAAGTAGCGGGTGTCGACGCCGAGCGGGATCAGCCGCATGTTCGCCTGCGGGACGTTGAAGTCGCGGTGGATGTCCGCCAGCGACGACTCGCTGACCGTCAGGATCGGGCTCAACCGGGGCGCGACCCGCGCCTGCATCTTCACGAACGCGTACCACCTGCGCATGGTGAGCCTCTTGGCGCCCGTGGCGGCCTCCAGCTCGATGCGCCGGTCGACGCTGATCGGGTGGTGGATGGTGCCGACCACGGGGAACATCCGCTGGATGCCGAGCAGGCCGTACCCGAGGGTCTGGTTGTCCTGGACCACGTCGAAGTCGCCGCGCCGCTTCTTCAGCTCGCGGTGGGCGCGCAGGGTGAACGTCAGCGGCTCGGGGAAGCCGGCCGTCCACATGGTGCCGACCTCCAGCCAGTCGATCCAGTCGCGGTACTCGTCCAGCTTCGGCGTGCGGAACGGGTCCTCGTCGCGGTACAGGTCGAGGCTGGGCACCTCCCGCAGGACGACGCCCTCGTCCAGTTCGGGGTACGGCTGGCCGGAGAACACCTCGACGTGGTGGCCCAGTGCGATCAGCTCGCGGCTCAGGTGGCGGAGGTAGACGCCCTGTCCACCACAGGTCGGCTTGCTGCGGTAGGACAGCAGCGCGATCCGCAGCGAGTCGCTCACGGACACCCCTTTCTCCGCCGGTAGGCCCCCAGATGCGGGCGTGTACCGTGAAAGATGACCTTAGTCCGAAAAGGCTACCATTCGGTAGCTCCATGAGAATTGTTCCTAATAACAGGCATATGCCATGCGAACTGCGACGTTGGCGTGACCGAGCGTGGTTCGGTGGAACGTGTTCTAGGGCCCTGGGTGCTCAGCCTGGGCGCCTGGCTGTACATTCCCGTCCCAGCGGACGCCGTAGCGATAGTTGGAGGACCCGTTGGCCAGGCGCGCTCTGATTACCGGCATCACCGGCCAGGACGGTTCCTACCTGGCGGAGCACCTGCTCGGCCAGGGATACGAGGTCTGGGGGCTGGCACGCGGCCAGGCCAACCCGCGCGTCTCGCGCATGCGCAAACTGCTCTCGGACGTCCAGGTGGTCAGGGGCGACCTGCTCGACCAGGGGTCGCTGATCTCGGCCGTGGAACGCGTTCAGCCTGACGAGGTCTACAACCTGGGCGCGATCTCGTTCGTCCCCATGTCGTGGGAGCAGGCGGAACTCACCGCCGAGGTCACCGGGATGGGCGTGCTGCGCATGCTGGAGGCGATCCGGGTGTGCTCCGGGCTGTCGCGAGGCGGGACGAGCGGCGGCTCCGGAGGGATCCGCTTCTACCAGGCGTCCTCGTCCGAGATGTTCGGCCAGGTCAGCGAGACCCCGCAGACGGAGAGCACCTCCTTCCACCCCCGCTCGCCGTACGGCGTGGCCAAGGCGTACGGGCACTTCCTCACCCAGAACTACCGCGAGTCGTACGGCATGTTCGCGGTGTCGGGCATCCTGTTCAACCACGAGTCGCCGCGCAGGGGCGCCGAGTTCGTCACCCGCAAGGTCTCGCTCGGGGTGGCCCGCATCAAGCTCGGCCTGGCCACCGAGCTCCGCCTGGGGAACCTGGAGGCCAGGCGCGACTGGGGCTTCGCGGGCGACTACGTCCGGGCCATGCATCTGATGCTCCAGTCGTCCACACCTGAGGACTACGTGATCGGCACCGGCCATATGAAGTCGGTCCGCGAACTCGTCGCGGCGGCCTTCACGGCCGCCGGGCTGGACTGGGAGCAGTACGTCGTCTGCGACCAGTCCCTCCACCGCCCGGCGGAAGTGGACCTGCTCTGCGCCGACCCCAAGAAGGCCAGGGTCCAGCTCGGCTGGGAGCCCACGGTGTCGTTCGACGACCTGGTCTCGATGATGGTCGACGCGGACATCCGCCTCCTGTCGGACGGCGGCGACCCCGACCAGGACAGCTCCTGGCCCTAGCCCCTTCCCGTCACCGCGCCCGACGTCCACGGCCCGGCTACCCGGCGCGCTGCTCAGGGTTGCCGTCCGTGCCCTACACCGCCACCCAGAGCCCCACACTGCCGCTGGCAGTCTTGAGGTTCGCTGGGCGCGGCCCAGAGCTCCGTGGCGGGCCGGCCGCGTGATCGGCTGTGGCGGCGTGGGGCCGGTCACCGGGGTTTGCGGCGGGCGGCGCGGATGCGGGAGAGGATGCGGGTCGTGGTGCCGGGGCTCGGTTGCCAGCCGCGTTCGATGAGGGAGTTGGCGACGTGCTCCAGGAGGTTGGCGGTCTGGCCTGGGATGACGTCCTTGCGGACGGCCATTACGCGCCAGCCCTGGTCACGTAGCTGTCGGCGGCGGAGGTCGTCGTGGCGCTGGGCCGTGGGGGAGGAGTGGTGGCCCTGGCCGTCGTACTCGACCGCCAGCTTGTAGAGCTCCCAGCCCAGGTCGAGGTAGGCGGTTCCGGCGGGTGCCAGGGGGACGCGGATCTGCGTGGTGGGCCTGGGCAGGCCGCCGTCGACCAGGACGACGCGTAGCCAGCTCTCCCTGGGGGAGGCGGCGCCGCGGTCGGCCATGCCGAGGGTGTCGCGGACCGGCCAGGGGATCGTGGGGAGCCGCCACAGGGCGTCGAGGTCGACGCCGCGGCGGGCGAACTGGTCGAGCGCCGCCACCGCTTCCACGCGGGGGAGCCAGCGGGCGCAGTCGAGTGCCGTGCGTTCCGGGGTGGTCAGGCGGACGCCCCTGTGGTGCGTGATGTCGTCGGCGGGCAGGGGCGTCACGTTGGTCACGCAGCCGGGGAGCGTGACGTGGCCGGGGGCGATCAGTTCGACCGGCCAGTCGTCCTCGGACGCGCCGAAGCCCAGGGCGTTCAGACCCCAGACGTGCGCCGCCGTCTGACGGCAGACCACGGCTCTGGGGACCGACCGGGTGACGCGCCGGGCGCGTTCGATCAGGGGGAGGGGCTCGTTCACGTCGTCCAGGATGGGCGGACGCCGAGCGACGGTCCGGGCCGAATCGGGTTCTGTGGATGACTCTCCCGCCATCCACAGGCAGCAGTTCGCCGTGCCAGGCGCAGGGGTGGGGCTGGGCGTTGAGGGTTCTAGTGCCTTTGTGGGTGGTTATCAGGGGAGGGTGCGCAGGGTCGGGAGGATCTCTGCTGCCAGGCGGTGGGGCTGGTCGGGGGCGTTCGGGCCCGCGGGGATGAAGTTGAAGGACGTGAAGCCCAGGCGGGTGAAGCCGATCAGGCGGTCGGTCACCTCCGCCGGGGACCCCGCCACCACCGAGGGGTCGCCCGCCCGCCCGCCGATGTCGACGGGGACGTTGTAGACGCAGGTGACCCGCCTGCCCGTTCGCGCCGCCGCGGTCAGGACGCGCTGGCGCAGCTGGACGGCCTGGTCCGGCGGGGCGAAGCCGAGCGAGGGAATCCAGCCGTCGGCCAGTTCACCCGTCGCCTTCAGGGCGCGGTTGCCGTACGTGCCCAGCCAGATGGGGATCGGGGTGTCGGGCTTGGGCTCCAGGTTGGCGGCGTCCGTGGTGTAGCGCGTGCCCTGGTAGGTGAAGTTCCGCTGGGACCAGAGGCCGCGGATGACGCCGATGGCCTCGATCATGCCGTCGACCTTCTCCCGCGGTGTCGGGACGCCGAGGCCGAAGGCGCGGAACTCCTCGTCGGAGTAGCCGCCTCCGAGGCCGAGGATCAGCCGCCCGCCGGAGAGCCTGTGCAGGGTCTCGGCCATCTTGGCGACCATCGCCGGCGGCCGGTACGGGACGCCGAGGACGCGGCTGGCAACGCGGATGTGGGACGTGGCGGCGGCGACCCAGGTCAGCATCGTCCACAGCTCGTACGTCGGCTCGGTGCCGCACGGGTGGTCGGACGCCGACACGAAGTCGAACCCGAGCTCCTCCGCGGCCCTGGCGTCGCCCACCGGGTCGGCCCCTGGAGCGGCCGAGGTGCTGATACCGAGCCCGAACAGTGCCATGATGCCGCCCTTCCCGCGATGTTTACATGTAACCTAAGACCGAGGTTGGTTACACGTCAACTATGCTCGGGGCATGGACGCGCGCTGGCTGGACGACGACGAGTTCCGGGCCTGGATCGGCTACCGCCGGATGCGGCTGCTGCTCGACGCCCAGGTGACCCGCGACCTCCTACGCGACTCGGGGCTGTCGGCTCCCGACTACGACGTGCTGTCGACGCTGTCCGAGACCGAGGGCCATCGCTGGCGGCTCACCAAGCTGGCCGAGCGGATGCTGTGGTCCAAGAGCCGGTTGTCACGGCACATCTCCCGGATGGAGCAGCGCGGCCTGGTCACGCGCGAGGAGTGCGAGTCCGACGCCCGCGGCGCCGTGGTCGTGCTGACCGAGGGCGGCCTGCGGGCGATCCAGGAGGCCGCGCCCGATCACGTCGAGTCGGTGCGCAGGCACTTCATCGACCTGCTGTCGAAGGAGCAGCTCGAGGTCCTGGGCGCGGTCGCGGAGACCGTCCTGGCCCACCTCGGCGAAGAGTGAGGTCCCGGAAGAGTGAGGTCCCGGAAGAGTGAGGTCTCGGAAGAGTGAAGGCTCGGAGGTGTGAAAGCTCGGAGGTGTGAAGGCTCAGGGGTGCAGGGCGAGGCCCTTGAGGACCTTGTCCACGGCGTTCTTCGGCCCGTACACCGCCACCCCGGCGAGCGTCATGTCGTCTGCTTCCACGGCGCGCACCGCGGCCCGGTTGTCGGCGTCGTGGCCGGTCTTGAACATCTCGTCGATGTAGACGGCCACGTCCATGCCGCGCGACGTCGCCTTCTCCCTGACGCGCGACAGGTCCGCGGCCTCGCCGGCGTAGACGAGCACCGGCTGGCGGAACATCGCCAGGTACCCGTTGCCCGACCCGTCCTCGTACCGCTCGCCGAGCGTCTCCGTCGCGTCCCCGGCCACGGCGCTGGCCATGAAGGCGGTGACGTTCAGCTTCTGCCAGACGGCCAGGTCCGCGCGGACCACGATGCCGATCTTCGTGTCGAAACGCATGGACGGCAGCCTGCCGCCCCGGCCGCCGTCCTGTCTTGAACGCTGGTGCGGAGCACGCACCAGGAGCACGCACAATGGGAGACGTGCAGGACTGGTCCCGGTACTGGCGTTCGCCCGACCGCCCGATCGAAGCCATGCACGCCCACTTCGAACGGCACGTCTACCACCGGCACAGCCACGACACCTACTCCTTCGGCATCACCGAGACCGGCGCCCAGTCGTTCACCTGCCGGGGCTCCGCCCACACCAGCGCGGCGGGCATGGTGATGGCCTTCAACCCGGACGACCCGCACGACGGCCACGCGACCGACGCCCTGGGCTTCACCTACCGGATCGTGCACATCGGCCAGGAACTGGTGGCCGACACCCTGGCGGACGTGACGGGCCGCCGATCGGGCCTGCCGCTGTTCGCCGCGCCGGTGGTCGACGACTCGGCGCTCGCGTCCGCGCTGCACGCCCTGCATCAGGCGCTGCTGTCGGACGGCACGTCCCTGCGCCGCGACGAGCTGCTGGCGCGCGCGATCGCCACGGCGGTGGGCCGCGCGGCCACCAGGCGGGTGGCGCCGCCCGAGCCGCCGACCGGCGCCGCGCGCGTCGCCCACCAGGCCAGGCAGCTCCTACGGGAGCGCCACCTGGAGGACGTGACGAGCGCCGACCTGGCGGAGGCCACCGGCGCCAGCCGCTTCGGCGTCTACCGTGCCTTCCGCGCCACGTACGGCCTGTCTCCCAGCGACTACCAGCGCCAGCTGCGGCTCGGCTCGGCCAGGCGGCTGATCGCGAGCGGCCTGCCGCTCGGCGAGGTCGCGGCCCGTACGGGCTTCGCCGACCAGAGCCATCTCACCCGCTGGTTCAACCGCTACTTCGGCCTGACACCCGGCGCCTACCGCGACGCGGCGGGTTCCGGCGTCATCCCATCCTGACGGGAAGCTCCTTGATCCCGTTGATGAAGAGGGAGCGCAGCCGCCGGGCGGGTCCCGTCTGGCGGATGCCGGGGTAGCGGCGGGCGAGCTGCTCGAACAGGATGCGGAGCT
The DNA here is from genome assembly GCF_040300065.1 of Nonomuraea sp. NPDC000554. Taxonomy (NCBI): domain Bacteria; kingdom Bacillati; phylum Actinomycetota; class Actinomycetes; order Streptosporangiales; family Streptosporangiaceae; genus Nonomuraea; species Nonomuraea sp. NPDC000554. The sequence goes on from NZ_JBEPDC010000012.1 coordinate 118,059, forward strand.
CCAGCTTGGCCAGGTGGTTGCCGAGGCAGAAGTGCGCGCCGCCGCCACCGAAGCCGATGTGCGGGTTGGGGCTGCGGCCGATGTCGAAGGTGTCGGCGTCAGGGAAGACCGAGGTGTCCCGGTTGGCGGACGCGTAGAAGACGACGACCTTGTCGTCCGCCTTCACCTGCTGGCCGCCCAACTCCAGGTCCGCCGTCGCGGTGCGGCGGAACAGGTTCACGGGCGAGACCCATCGGACGATTTCGTCGGCGGCGGTGCCGGCGAGCGTGGGATCGGCGACCAGCCGCTCCCACTGCTCGGGGTGTTCGAAGAGGGCGAGCATGCCGCCGGAGGCCGCGTTCCTGGTCGTCTCGTTGCCCGCGACGACGAGCAGGAGGACGAACAGATCGAACTCGTTCTCGTCCAGGGTCTCGCCGTCGGGGTCCGGTTGGAGGAGCCTGGTGACGATGTCGTCGCGCGGGGCCGCCCGGCGCTGCGCGGCGAGCTGGTTGGCGTAGGCGTAGACCTCGCCGGCCGCCGCGCTGCCCTGCTCGGGGGAGTCGGCGTAGTCGGGGTCCTGCGCGCCGATCATCCGGTTCGACCAGGTGAACAGCTTGTCGCGGTCGGAGACGGGGGCGCCGAGCAGCTCGCAGATGACGTAGAGCGGCAGGGGTGCGGCGACCTCGGTGACGAAGTCCGCGTCGTCGGAGCACTTGTCGAGCAGGTCGTCGCAGATGTCGCGGATGTGCTGTTCGAGGGCGCCGATGGTGCGGGGGGTGAAGCCGCGGTTGACGAGCGAGCGGCGGCGGGAGTGCTCGGGCGGGTCCTGGTTGAGCATCATCATCCGTTGGAGGGCGCGCTGCTCCTCGGGCATCTCCTCGAACAGGGCGAGCCGCCGGGACGAGGAGAACAGCTCGGAGTGCCGGGAGATGTGCACGACGTCCTCGTAGCGGGTGACGGCCCAGAAGGCGGGCTCGCCGGGGTGCCGGTAGACTGGCGCGTTGGACCGCAGCCAGCGGAGCTGCTCGTGCGGTGGTCCTGAGGTGGCGTACCGGTCCTGGTCAATGAGATCGATCTGCACGGCCCTCACCCCAGCGGCTGTTGATCAAGCGCTTGGTTGCGCACCTTATTGAAACGTGTTCTATTACGCCCTGGCGTCTCCGTCAACCCGTCGCCCGCCCTGACGTGTCGGTGAAAGCCCTGTCGGGCAGGGCTTCGCGTTGATCCGTTGTCCATGGCCGCCGGTCGGCGCGCGCCTGCGCCCAGCCGATTAAAACGCGTTATTGCCTGATTCATCGGGTCTTTCTGGGGTATTGGATCACCGGAGTGCGTCCCGGCGTCCCGATGGGGAGGGGTGGCGGCCTTGACGGCGGGAGTGCCGAGCGCCGGATGCGGCTCGATCTCGACAGACATCCGATGGGACCGCCCGTGGCGTCTCTGAGGTGCGACTATGAAAGATCGGCTCTTTGGGGCGGCGGGTCCGAGCGCTTCGCGGGCCCCGATCGGAGTTCTCCCTGATGTATGCAACCGATTGCGACGCGACCTCGGCGTCCTCACCCGCCATGGATCGGAGGTATCGGCCTCCGAAGGCTTGACAGCCTGAGGGTGTGCCTACCAGCATCGGAACGAGAGACATCCGATGAATAACCGAGGGATGCGGTGTGAAGCTGCTGCGAGTAGGACCTGTCGGCCAGGAGCGACCGGTGGTGATGGACGGCGCCGGTAACCTGCGCGACATCGGAGAGCCCGAGATCGACGGGGCTTTCCTCGCTTCCGGGGGAGTGGCGCGCGTCCGGGACGCGCTCGAGCGTGACGCGTTGCCCGTCGTCGCCGCGGAGGGGTTGCGTGTCGGCGCCCCCATCGCGCGTCCGGGCAAGATCGTGTGTATCGGCCTGAACTACAGCGACCACGCCGCCGAGTCCGGAGCCGAGGTGCCGTCCGAGCCCGTCGTGTTCATGAAGGCGTCCAACACCCTCGTCGGTCCGTACGACGAGGTGCTGGTGCCGCGGGGTAGCGTGAAAACCGACTGGGAAGTGGAGCTCGCCGTCGTCATCGGCAAGCGGGCGCGCTACCTGGCCTCCAAGGAGGAGGCGCTCGACGTCATCGCCGGATACGCGGTGGCCAACGACGTCTCCGAGCGCGAGTTCCAGCTCGAACGCGGTGGCCAGTGGGACAAGGGGAAGTCCTGCGAGACGTTCAACCCGCTGGGCCCGTGGCTGGTGACCGCCGACGAGATCGGCGACCCGCAGAACCTCGCGATGCGGCTGTGGGTCAACGGCGAGCAGCGCCAGGACGGTGACACCAAGAACATGATCTTCGACGTGGCCGAGATCGTCCGCTACCTGAGCCAGTTCATGGTGCTCGAACCCGGTGACCTGATCAACACCGGCACCCCGGCCGGGGTGGCGATGGGCATCCCGGGCCAGCCCTACCTGCGCGCGGGCGACGTCATGGAGCTGGAGATCGACGGACTGGGCCGCCAGCGCCAGACGGTGGGGCAGGCATGACGTACCGGATCGTGGGGATGGAGACGCACGACATCCGCTTCCCCACGTCACGCGAGCTCGACGGTTCCGACGCGATGAACCCCGACCCCGACTACTCCGCCGCCTACGTCGTCCTCACGACCGACGACGGGTTTTCCGGGCACGGCTTCGCGTTCACGATCGGACGCGGCAACGACGTCCAGACCGCGGCGATCAGCGCGCTGGAGCCGTACGTGGTCGGCAGGGACGTCGAGGACCTCGGCGCGCTCTACAAGGAGATGGTCAACGACTCGCAGCTGCGCTGGCTGGGGCCGGAGAAGGGCGTCATGCACATGGCGATCTCCGCCGTGGTCAACGCCCTGTGGGACCTGAAGGCCAAGCGGGCGGGCAAGCCGCTCTGGCTGCTGCTGTCGGAGATGACGCCGGAGCAGATCGTCGACCTGATCGACTTCCGCTACCTGAGCGACGCCCTCACTCCGGAGCAGGCACTCCAGATCCTCAAGGAGGCCGAACCGACCAGGAAGCAGCGGATCGACCTCCTCAAGGCCGAGGGGTACCCCGCCTACACGACCTCCCCCGGCTGGCTCGGCTACGACGACGACAAGCTGCGCCGGCTCTGCAAGGAGGCTCTCGACCAGGGCTTCCGGCAGATCAAGCTCAAGGTCGGCGCCGACCTGGACGACGACATCCGGCGCTTCAGGGTGGCCCGCGAGGTCTGCGGCCCCGACTACCCGATCGCGATCGACGCCAACCAGCGCTGGGACGTCGCCTCCGCCATCGCCTGGGTCAACGAGCTCCAGCCCTTCCACCCGCACTGGGTCGAGGAGCCCACCAGCCCCGACGACATCCTCGGCCACGCCGCCATCGCCGAGGGCATCAAGCCCATCTCGGTGGCGACCGGCGAGCACGTCCAGAACCGGATCGTGTTCAAGCAGCTCCTGCAGGCCGGCGCGATCTCCTACCTGCAGATCGACTCGGCGCGCGTCGGCGGTGTTAACGAAAACATCGCGATCCTGCTGCTCGCGGCCAGGTTCGGCATCCCCGTCTGCCCGCACGCCGGCGGCGTCGGGCTGTGCGAGCTGGTGCAGCACCTGTCGATGTTCGACTTCGTGGCGGTCACCGGCACCATGGACGACCGCGTGATCGAGTACGTGGACCACCTGCACGAGCACTTCGTCGACCCCGTCGTCATCGACAACGGCCGCTACGTCGCCCCGAGCGTGCCGGGATACAGCGCGGAGATGCACGCGGAGTCGATCGCCGCCCACAGCTACCCCAACGGCGAAGTCTGGAGAGACGCATGAGCCTCAGAGCGATCGTGACGGGCGGTGGCTCCGGCATCGGGCTCGCGACCGCGAGCCTGCTGCTTGAGCGCGGCATGAAGGTCGCCTGCCTCGACGTGACCCCCCCGGGCGACCCGTTCGTCGGGATCAAGGTGGACGTCACCGACGACGCCGGGGTGCGGGCGGCCGTCGCCGAGGCGGCCGAGCGGCTCGGAGGCATCGACATCCTGGTCAACAACGCGGGCATCGGCGCTCAGGGCACGATCGAGGACAATCCCGACAGCGAGTGGCAGAGGGTGTTCGACGTCAACGTGTTCGGCATGGTCCGGGTGTCGCGGGCAGCGCTGCCGTACCTGCGCAGGTCGGAGCACGCGTCGATCGTCAACACCTGCTCGATCGCGGCCACCGCGGGGCTGCCGAGCCGGGCGCTCTACAGCGCGACCAAGGGCGCGGTGCTGTCGCTGACGCTGGCGATGGCCGCCGACCACGTCCGCGAAGGAATCCGGGTCAACTGCGTCAATCCCGGCACCGCAGACACCCCCTGGGTCGGCAGGCTGCTTGACCAGGCCGACGACCCTGAGGCGGAGAGACAGGCGCTGAACGCCAGGCAGCCCATGGGCCGCCTGGTCAGCGCTGAGGAGGTCGCCGCGGCGATCGCCTACCTCGCAGGCCCCGAGGCCGGGGCGACCACCGGAACCGCGCTCGCGGTCGACGGTGGTATGCAGGGGCTACGGCTCCGGCCAACCAACTGAGGAAGGGTAACGACCCACGATGAAGTTCGGCCCGGTTGTCGCAGGCGCGGCCCTGCTGGCGGTCATCACCGCCTGCGGCTCCAGCACCCCCACCACAGGAGGCGTCGGCGGGAAGGTCGGCATCGACCACCCGCGCAACGACTCCGACTTCTGGAACTCCTATATCAAGTACGTCCCGCAGATGGCGAGCGAGCTGAAGGTCGACCTGATGCCCGCGACCAACTCGCAGAACGACGTCACCAAACTGGTCAACAACGTCCAGGCGCTGGTCGGCCAGGGCGCGAAGGCGATCGTGATGGCGCCGCAGGACACCGGGGCGATCGCCTCGACCCTGCAGATGCTGGAGAACAAGAAGATCCCCGTCGTCACCGTCGACACCCGGCCCGACAAGGGCAAGGTCTACATGGTGGTGCGTGCCGACAACCGGGCCTACGGGACCAAGGCGTGCGAGTTCCTCGGCGCGAAGCTCGGCGGCAAGGGCAAGGTCGTCCAGCTGATGGGCTCGCTCAGCTCGATCAACGGCCGCGACAGGGCCGAGGCGTTCCGCGACTGCATGAAGACCAAGTTCCCCGGCATCACGGTCTTCGAGGAGCCGACGGAGTGGGAGGGCAGCAAGGCGGCGTCCATGCTGCAGACCCGCCTGGAGCAGAACCCCGACATCAAGGGGATCTACATGCACGCGGGTGGCGTGCACCTGGCGCCGACGTTGCAGGTGCTGAAGCAGAAGGGGCTGCTCGTCCCGCCGGCGGACCCCAAGCACATCTTCGTGGTCTCGAACGACGGCATCCCGCAGGAGTTCGAGGCGATCCGCAAGGGCGACATCGACGCGACGGTCTCGCAGCCCGCCGACCTGTACGCGAAGTACGCGCTCTTCTACGCCAAGGCGGCGGTCGACGGCAAGACCTTCAAACCCGGCCCGACGGACCACGACAGCACCATCATCCAGCTCCCGAACGGTCTGGAGGACCAGCTGCCCGCCCCGCTCATCACCAAAGACAACGTGGATGACAAGAATCTCTGGGGCAACCAGGTCAAATAATGAAATTTCACGTTGAAGCCCGCGATGTGGTGAAGCGCTTTGGCCCGACCACGGCGCTGAACCGCGCGGGCATCGGGATCGCCGAAGGGGAGACCCACGCGCTCGTCGGCAGGAACGGCGCGGGCAAGTCCACCCTGGTGTCGATCCTCACCGGGCTCCAGCGTCCGGACGAGGGCGAGGTGCTGTTCTCCGGAGAGGCGGCGCCCGCCCTCGCGGACCGCGACGCGTGGCGGCAGCGCGTCGCCTGCGTCTACCAGAAGTCGACGATCATCCCGGCGCTGACGGTCGCCGAGAACCTGTTCCTGAACCGCCAGACGACCGGCGGGCCGATCAACTGGCGGGCGCTCCGGGCGCGCGCCCGCGAGCTGCTCGACACCTACGAGGTGGACGTCGACGCCGCCGCGCTCGCCGGCGACCTGGGCGTCGAGCAGCGCCAGCTGGTGGAGATCGCCCGCGCGCTGTCGTTCGGCGCCCGCTTCATCATCCTGGACGAGCCGACCGCCCGCCTCGACGGCCAGGCCATCGAGCGGCTCTTCACCCGCATGCGGGCGCTGCGCGAGCAGGGCGTGACGATGCTCTACATCTCGCACCACCTGGACGAGGTGTACGAGATCTGCCAGAGCGTCACGGTCTACCGCGACGCGCGGCACGTGGTGACCAGGCCGGTGGCCGAGCTGCCGCACGACCAGCTGGTCGCGGCGATGACGGGCGAGGCCACCGTGGCCTACCAGGCCAGGCTCAGGACGGCGGCCGACAGGGTCGTGCTGTCGTCGGCCGGGCTCTCCCTGGCCGGCCGCTACCAGGACGTGGACCTCGCCGTCAGATCCGGCGAGATCGTGGGCCTGGCCGGATCCGGCAGCAGCGGCAAGGTCGGCCTCGCCGAAACCCTGGTCGGCCTCCGCAGGGCCGACTCGGGCACGGTCACCGTCGACGGCGTCCAGGTGAAGCCGGGCAGTGTGCCCGCCGCGCTCAAGGCCGGCCTCGGGTTCGTCCCGGAGGACCGGCACCACGAGGGCTTCGTCCCCCTGCTGTCGGTCGGCGAGAACGCCACGCTGCCGATCGCGGGCAAGCTCGGCCGCTTCGGCGTGGTCTCACCGGCCCGGCGGCGGGCGAAGGCCGTCCAGATGATCGGCAGCCTGGACATCAAGACGGAAGGGCCCGACCAGCCCGTCGCCGACCTGTCGGGCGGCAACGCCCAGAAGGTGGTGTTCGCGCGGGCGCTGGTCGACGACCCGTCCGCGCTGGTGGTGATCAACCCGACCGCGGGTGTGGACGTCAAGGCCAAGCAGGCGCTCCTCGGCGCCGTCGAGGACGCCGTCGAGCGGGGCGCGGGCGCCGTCCTGGTCTCCGACGAGCTGGACGACCTGCGCATCTGCGACCGGGTGCTGGTGATGTTCCACGGCCGGGTCGTCAGGGACGTGCCCCGTGGCTGGACCGACCACGAGCTCGTGGCCGTGATGGAAGGCATAGAAGATTGACCACTCTGACTGCGCCACCCACCCATCGGGTGCGGCTCGCCAGGTTCCGGGACCTCACGCTGGTCCCGGTCATCGTGCTCCTGCTCATCGTGGGCGCGTTCCTGGACCCCGTCTTCCTGACCCCCGGCAACCTGACGAACGTGCTGCAACAGCAGGCGTCGATCTCGCTGCTGGTGCTGGCCGAGTCGCTGATCCTGATCTCCGGCAAGTTCGACCTGTCGCTGGAGTCGACGGTCGGCATGGCCCCGGCGATCGCCGTGATGCTGGTGATCCCGGCCTCGGCGGGCGGCTTCGGCCTGGGCCTGCCCGGCGCCCTGGTGATCCCGCTCTGCCTGCTCGTCGGGGCGGCGATCGGGGCCTTCAACGGATTCCTGATCATCAAGTTCCAGCTCTCGGCGTTCATCGTCACGCTGGCGATGCTGATCATCGTGCACGGCCTCCAGCTCGGCCCGACCGAGGGCAAGACGCTCTTCCAGCTCCCCGACTCGATCCTCTACCTCGGCAGCGCCACCTGGCTGGGCCTGCCCGCGGCCATCTGGATCGCGGGCCTGCTGTTCATGGCGGGCATCGTCGGCCTGGCCTACTTCAGGGTCGGCCGCTCGCTCTACGCGATCGGCGGCAACGCCGACGCGGCCCGCGCCGCCGGCATCCGGGTGGACCGGGTGCTGTGGGGCGTGTTCATCCTGGGCGGCACGCTGGCGGCGCTCGCCGGCATCCTGGAGACCGGACGTCTCGGCGCGATCGGCTCGAACCAGGGCGTGGGCTGGATCTTCATGGTGTTCGCCGCCGCCGTCATCGGCGGCGTCAGCATGGACGGCGGCAAGGGCACGATCCTCGGCGCGCTCACCGGTGTGCTGGTGATCGGCCTGGTGCAGAACCTGCTCACGCTCAAGGGCGTGTCGGGCTTCTGGCAGCCGGTCGTCTACGGCGGAATCATCCTGATCGCCCTCATGATCAGCCGCATCGCCGGCGGAAAGGCACAGGACTGATGGCACGGCTCGCGCTTCCCCAACACGGTTTCGGCGCCGCGCCGATCGCCGGGCTGTACCAGGAGGTCAGCGACGAGCAGGCCCGCGCGACGGTCGACGCCGCCTGGTCGAGCGGCATCCGGCTGTTCGACACCGCGCCGCACTACGGCGTCGGGCTGTCGGAGCGCCGCCTGGGCGCGGCGCTCGCCGGGCGCTCGGGTTACGTCCTGTCGACCAAGGTCGGCCGCCTGCTCGTCCCCTCGGCCCGGTCAGGCCGCGACGACCAGGGCTTCGACGTGCCCGCCTCGCTGGAGCGGGTGTGGGACTTCTCCCGCGACGGAGTCCTGAGGTCCCTGGAGGAGTCCCTGACGCGGCTCGGTCTGCCGCACGTGGACATCGTCCTCATCCACGACCCCGACGACCACCTCGACCAGGCGCTGACCGAGGCGTACCCGGCGCTGGCGGAGCTGCGCTCGCAGGGCGTGGTCAAGGCCGTCGGCGTCGGGATGAACCAGTGGCAGGCGCCGCTGCGGTTCGTCCAGGAGACCGACCTCGACGTGGTCATGCTCGCCGGGCGGTACACCCTGCTCGACCAGTCGGGGCTGCCGCTGCTGGACGCCTGCGAGGCGCGGGGGGTGCAGGTCCTCGCGGCGGGTGTCTTCAACAGTGGCCTGCTGGCCACGCCCCAGCCGTCGGGGACGTACGACTACCTGCCCGCGCCCGAGGCCGTCCTCGACCGGGCCAGGCGGATGGCGAAGATCTGCGAGGCGCACGGCGTCGTCCTGCCGCAGGCGGCGATGGCCTTCCCGTTGCGGCACCCGGCGGTCGCCTCGATCGTCCTGGGCGCCCGGTCACCTGAGGAGGTCAGGGCCAACGCCGAACTCTGGGGACGTCCGGTGCCCGACGCGCTCTGGGCCGAGCTGGAGTCGGAGGGGCTGCTGCCTCAGCCGGGGAACGCGTAGTTCACGATCCACAATCCGGGGATCACCTCGACCTCGCCTCGCAGCGTGAACCCCAGCCGCTCGTACAGCGTCCGGGCGGGACCGTTGGCGCGACCCGTGGACACCACGACCCCGCGCCCGCCCGCCCGGGCCATGACCTCCTTGACCAGGGCCCGGCCGATGCCGCGCCGGTGCGCGCCCGGGTGCACCACGAGGCGGTTGACGTCCACCTCGCCCGGGGTCTCCTCCCAGGCCACGGCTCCTACCAACCGGTTGTCGTCGTCGACCGCGCCCAGCCAGAGCAGGGGCTCGGCCAGCAACTCGGTCAGCGTCTCGTGCAGCGGCGGGATCCGGTCGTCGCCGATGATCTCGGCTTCGACGGCGTACGCGGCGTGCTGCAGGCCGAGCAGTTCCTGCCCGAGGGCACCATCTTCAGGGGAGATTTCGGCGATGCGCATCTGACGAGTATCGCCCACACCGTGCGGGTCAGCGTGCGTCGGATCCGCGGTCGTCGGTCGCCGGCGTGGGTTCCGGCGCGCGTGACACCAGGTCGAGCAGCTCGTCCACCGACCACTGGTCGTAGACGTGCTCGCCGTGCTTGACGGCGAGCACGCGGCCGTCGCGCCCGATCAGGAAGTCGGCGGGCAGACCCAGCCGGCCGCCGTGCGGGACGGCCGCCGGCGCGCGCCCCTGGCCGCGCAGGAGCCTCCACATGCTGACCGCGACCGCGCGGACGAGCGGCCCCCACGCGCGCGGGCTGAGCAGCGAGCGGGCCGCCGACTCGACGCCGAACTCGGCGTACAACCGCTTGCGCGGGTCGGCGATCACCGCGAACGGCAGGTCGGCGGTGTGCTCGGCCAGCTCTTCCGCGTGCGAGTGGAAGACCACGACCTCTCGGACGCCCGCCGCCTCGATCTCCGCGTGCCGCCGCACCACGGAGCGCAGGTGCAGGTTGCAGACCGGGCATCCGGCGAACCGCCGGAACTGCAGGTGGATCAGCCGGTCGCCGTCGGGGATGGCGACCGGAGGGCCGGAGAGCTGGGTCAGCTCGCGGGGGGTGAGCAGGAACCCGGGTTCGATCGCCGATCGGGACACACCCATCGGACACCTCTCTCGTAGGCGTACGGCATACGCTTACGATGATAGGCGTATGGCGTACACTGTCAACCGTCATGCCACGTCCGCGCTCGCTCACTCCCGACCAGTTGGCGTCCGCCGCCCTCACCGTCATCGACCGCGACGGGCTCGCCGGGCTGTCGATGCGCGCGGTCGCCCAGCAGGTCGGCATGAGCACCATGGCGCTCTACCGGTACATCGACGATCGGGGAGAGCTCGAACGGCTCGTCGTCGAGCAGGTCCTCGGCACGGTCGACACGACGCCCCCCGCCACCGGCGGCTCCTGGCCCGACCGGATCGAGATCATGGTGGACCGCCTCCGCGGCATCGTGGGCGCCCACCCGTGGGTCGTGCCGTTGGTCATCGCGCACCGGCATCGGTCCATCAGCGTGCTGCGCTGGTCGGAGACGGTGGCCGGCATCCTCGCCGAAGCCGGCCTCGACGGCCGCAAGCGCGTCATCGCCCTGCGCTGCCTGCTCGCCTACGTCATCGGGGCGATCCAGCTCGAACACCTCGGGCCGCTGGTGGGGGCCGGCACGCAGGCCATCGCCGACCTTTCGCGCACCGAGTTCCCCCACATGGCCGCCACCGCCGCGTACGCGCACCTGGTCGACGCCGACGAGGAGTTCCACGGCGGCCTCACCAACCTGCTACGCGGCATGGAGGCATGACCCACATCCTGGTGAACTGGTCGCTGTCGTGTCAGGCGGGGATGAACTGCCAGGCCTTCGAGCTGCCCGGTTCGTAGCGGGAGTCGAGGCGTTTGGCGATGACGCCCGGGAGTGACTGTTCGCGGGCCGCCTGCCGGACCGGCGCGGCCTCACCCGGCCAGGACGGGGCGGTCTGCCAGCGGGCGGACGACAGGCCGAGCGACTCCAGCGCCTCCCGGCGGACGGTGTACGGCTGGTCCACCAGGGAGCGGCCGTCGTCGTACAGGAGGTCGTAGCAGACCAGTACCTCGGCGCCCGCCAGGGTGACCACCTCGCCGTCCAGCAGCGCCGTGCGGCTGCCGAAGGACGTGGCCAGCGCGCGCAGCCAGGGGTGCTCCGTGGCCGCGTCCGTGCGCCCGCCCTCGATGGGGACCATCAGGCGGCGCCCGCCCCAGGCGAACTCGAAGGCGTGCGCGCGCACGTCGCGGGGGAGGGACCGGCGTTCGACCGGGAGCATGGGCTCCAGAGGCGGGAAGGGGTCGGCGACCGGCGGGTCCATCCGGTGGATCATCCAGTTCTTGCCGTTCGTCTGGAAGAGCACGAACCGGCCCGCCGCCCGCTCGCCGCGCAGGACGACCTTGACCTCGCGCTCCGACCACTTCTCGGTCTCGTACGTGCCGCGGTCCCAGATCGTCATGGTGCCGCCGCCGTACTCGCCCTTGGGGATCTCGCCGTGGAAGTCCAGGTACTCCATCGGGTGGTCCTCGGTGCGGACGGCGAGGTGGTTGGTGCGGGGATCCTGGGGGAGGCCCTTGGGGACCGCCCACGACACCAGCACGCCGTCGCGTTCCAGGCGCAGGTCCCAGTGCAGGGACCGGGCGTGGTGCTCCTGGATCACGAACGCGGTGCCGTCGCCGGGTGCGGGCGGTTCGGCGGGGACGGGCTCAGGGGTGCGGCTGGCGTCGCGTTTGCTCCGATACTGCTCGAGTCTGTCGGCCACGCCGGGGTTCCTACCCCTACTCGAGGGCCTTGCGCAGCCAGGACTCCACGCCTGCCACGTGCACCGTGGCCCACGAGCGCGCCACGTCCGCCTGCCGGGCGGCGATGGCCTCGTAGATCGCGGTGTGCTGCTCGCGGGTCTTGTCCATCGCGCCCTCCTGGGTGAGGCCGCGCCAGATGCGGGCCCTGGTGGTGGGCCCCGACAGGCTCTCGATGAACGAGCAGAGCACGCTGTTGCCGGACCCCTGGGCGATGCGCTGGTGGAAGTCCAGGTCGTTGGCGACCAGTTCCTCGACCGTGGGCTCCTCGGGCAGCGACTCCAGGATGGCCCGAAGTTCCTCGATCTCCTCGTCGGTCATCAGCTTGGTGGCCATCGCGGTGGCCGCGGGTTCGAGGATGCGGCGCACCTCGAAGAACTGCAGGACGGTGTCGTCGCGGTGCAGGTCCAGCACGAACGACATGGTGTCGAGCAGCAGGTGCGGCTCCAGGCTGGTGACGTAGGTGCCGTCGCCCTGCCGCACGTCGAGGACGTTGATCAGCGCCAGCGCCCGTACGGCCTCGCGCAGCGAGTTGCGTGACAGGCCGAGCCGTTCGGCCAGGTCGGCCTCCTTGGGCAGCCTGTCACCCGGGGTCAGCTCGCCCGAGAGGATCATCTGCTTGATCTTGTCGATGGCCGCGTCGGTGACCGCCACGCTCTTCTCCCTAGACATCGGATGTCTAGGAGTCTATGGCCTTGAAGCGCACCGGGTGGACTCCGGGGACGCGGTCGATCTCGCCGCGCGCCTCCAGGGTGCGCAGGTGCGCGGCGGCCTCGCCGGCGGCCATGCCGCGCAGCACCGGGGCCAGCTCGTCCCAGGGCCTGTTCCAGGTCATCATCGAGGCGGTCTCCCAGATGGTCAGCGGTCGCGTCAGCAGGGCCGCGAGCCGGGTGAGCTTCTCCTCGTGATGGTGGCGGATCTCGGCCGCCCGTGCGGCCACATCTGGAAATATCCACTCATGGGCGGGGAGTGCGTCGAGGGGGCCCAGCTCGGTCACCCGGTCCAGGGAGTCCAGGAAGTCACCCAGGGGATCCACATCGTCCCTGTCGTAGGGGTAGATGCCGATGTGCGGGGTGATGTCGGGCAGGACGTGGTCGCCGGTGAACAGCCGGTCGGCGTCCTCCAGGTGCAGGCAGATGTGGCCGGGCGTGTGCCCGGGCGTGTGGACGGCGCGCAGCTTGCGTCCGGGCAGGTCCACCAGGTCGCCGTCGCGCAGTTCCCGGTCGGGCGGCGCCGGCGCGTGCGGACGCCCCGCGCCGACGGCCTCCACGTCGCCCTCATCGGCGCCCGCGCGCCTGAGCATGTCCTCCTGGAAGCTCCGGTGCTCGCCCTCGGCCAGCCCGTGCATGAGCCTGACCAGAGCGGCGTCGGCCTCGTGCATGGCGATCCAGGCGCCGGACACCTCCCTGACCCGGCCCGCCAGCCCCGCGTGGTCGGGATGGAAGTGGGTGACGACCACGCCGCTGACCGCGCTCACGTCCAGGCCGAGGGCGGCCAGGCCGGTCTCCAGGGCCTGCCAGGCGTCGGGATGGTTCCACCCTGCGTCGACCAGGACGGGCCCCCTGGGAGAGTCGACGGCGTAGACGAGCGTGTAGCCCAGGGGGTTTCCCGGAATCGGCACGGGCACGCTCCACACGCCCCCGCCGAGGTCCTGCGGGCGCTGTTGCGCGTACGGCCTGCGCCGGGTCTTCGTCATGGCCGCTTCACGCGGCCCGCTCGAGGATCGTCGCCGTGGCCAGCGCGCCGCCCGCGCACATCGTGACCAGCGCGGTCGTCGAGTCCGAGCGTTCCAGCTCGTGCAGCGCGGACGTGATCAGCCGCGCGCCGGTGGCCCCCACCGGGTGGCCGAGCGCGATCGCGCCGCCGTTGACGTTGACCCGGTCGAAGTCCGGCTCGTGCACGCTCGCCCACGACAGCACGACCGACGCGAACGCCTCGTTCACCTCGAACCGGTCGAGGTCGCCGACGGTCATCCCGGACGAGCCGAGCACCTTGGCCGTCGCGTCGACCGGGCCGTCGAGGTGGTAGTACGGCTCCGCGCCCACCAGGGCCTGGGCCACGATCCTGGCTCGGGGGCGCAGGCCGTACCGGGCGGCGGCCTCCTCGCTCATCAGCAGGACCGCGGCGGCGCCGTCCGAGATCTGCGAGGACGTGCCCGCGGTGTGCAGGCCGTCGTCGAGCACCGGTTTGAGCCCGGCCAGCCCTTCGGCGGTGGTCTCGCGCAGCCCCTGGTCGCGGGTGACCTCGCCGACGGGGACGATCTCGCGCTCGAACCGGCCGTCGGCCCACGCCTTGGCGGCGAGCCGCTGGGAGCGCGCGCCGAACCAGTCGAGCCGCTCGCGGGTCAGCCCGCGCCGCTGCGCGATGCGCTCGGCGGCGGTGAACTGGCTGGGCAGGTCGATGCTCCAGTCATCGGGACGCGGGCTGGCGGGCAGCACGTTGCTGCCGAGCTGCGCCCTGCTCATCACCTCGATCCCGCACCCGATGCCCACCTCGATCACGCCCGCCCTGATCATCGCCGCCGCCAGATGCACGGCCTGCTGGGACGAGCCGCACTGCGCGTCGACCGTGGTGACCCCCGTCTGGTAGGGCAGGCCCGCGTACAGCCACGCGTACCGGCCGATGTGCCCGCCCTGCTCGCCGGCCTGGGTGACGCAGCCGGTGAAGACCTGGCCGACGATGGCCGGGTCGATGCCGGCGCGCTCGACGAGGCCGTTCAGCGCGGTGGCCAGCACCTGCTGGGGCTTGAGCCCGGCCAGCCAGCCGTTCCGCTTGCCGATGGGGGTGCGGACGGCTTCGACGATCACCGGTGTGCCCACAGTCGCCTCCAGAATGATGCTCCGGAGCAAACTGTAACGCGTTCTACTTTGCTGGGGAACCCTCCCCGGCGGGCAAGCCGCGCGGCAGGCCGAACACGTCGAACAGGGAGACGTCGAAGAACATCACGACATGGCCGACCCGCGCGCCCGTCAGCGTCAGCACCTGCAACGCGAACGCGTGATACTCCGCGCCCGCGCGCAGGTACACCGCGAACGCCGGCTGCCCGTTGGCCGCGACAGGCACCAGGCGCATATCGCCGGGCTTCTCGGCGGGGCAGTTCGTCGTGATGAGCCGGCCGATGTTCACCGGACCCTGATACCAGCCGGGGTAGGGCGGCATCTCCCAGATCGCGTCCTTGGTGAACAGCTCGACGATCGCGTCGACGTCGTAGTTCTCGAACGCCGTCATGTAGCGGTCGAGCAGGGCCTGCCGGTCGGGAGTCAGGGGCTCGACCCGGTCGTCGAGCGTCGGTGACACCTCGTTCAGGCGGGCGCGGGCCCGTTGCAGCATGCTGTTGACGGCGGGGGTCGTGATGTCGAGCGCGGCGGCCACCTCGGCGGCCCGCCAGCTCAGCACCTCACGCAGGATCAGGACCGCGCGCTGCCTGGGCGGCAGGTGCTGCAGGGCGGCGACCAGCGCCAGCCTGATGCTCTCACGCGAGGTCACGATCGACGCCGGATCGCCCGGGCCCGCGCCCACCAGCCCGTCGGGGACCGGCTCCAGCCACGACACCTCGGGCTGCTCGACGACGGGCGCGGTGGCCTCCGCCTCCGGCGCGCCGAGGCCCGTCGGCAGCGGACGCCTGCTCCGGCTGTCGAGCGCGGTCAGGCAGGCGCGGGTGGCGATGCTGTAGAGCCAGGTACGCAGGGACGAACGCCCCTCGAACCCCTCGTACGAGCGCCACGCGCGCAGGTAGGTCTCCTGGACGAGATCCTCGGCGTCGTGCGCCGAGCCCAGCATGCGGTAGCAGTGCGCCAGCAGCTCGCGCCTCAGTGGGTCGGCGAGCTGCAGGAACTCCTCGTTCGACGGCCTGTCGCTCATGCCCCCTGTATAGCCGCTGCCTCCGACAATCCTGTTCGGGCCGTTCCAGGAGACGGGTCACGGGAGGCTTCAGCGGTGAGCGCGCCTCACTCCGGAACCGTGAGGACGATCTTGCCGGTGGTGTGGCCCGACTCGCCCAGCTCGTGCGCCTTCGCCGCGTCCGACAGCGGCATGACGGCGGCCACCTCGACGCGGAGCCTGTCCGCCTCGGTCAGGGCGGCGAGGGCGCGCATCGCGGCGTGGTCCGGCTCGACCAGCATCGACTCCGACCGGACACCCTGCTCGGCCGCCTGCCGGTCCAGCTCCGGCGCCAGCAGCGAGAGGGCGAGCGAGACGAGCGTGCCGCCCTCGCGCAGCGTGCGCAGCGAGCGCGGGCCGTAGTCGCCGCCGATCGTGTCGAGCACCGCGTCCACGTCCCGGACGCGCTCGGTGAAGTCCTCGGTCCGGTAGTCGATGAGCTCGTCCGCGCCCAGGTCACGGAGGAGGTCGTGCTTGGCGGCGCTGGCCGTGCCGATGACGTGCGCGCCGCGGGCCTTGGCGATCTGGACGGCGAAGTGGCCGACCCCGCCCGCCGCGGCGTGGACCAGCACCCGGCTGCCCGCGCGCACCCCCGCCGTGTCCACCAGCGCCTGCCAGGCGGTGAGGGCGGCGAGCGGTACGGCGCCCGCGTGGACGTGGTCGAGGCCGGCGGGCTTGCGGGCGAAGTGCCTGGCCGGAGCCGACACGTACTCGGCGTAGGCGCCGTTGCCCTGCGGGTAGCGGAGCATGCCGAAGACCTCGTCGCCCGGCTTGTACAGGGTCGTCCCGAGACCGACGGCCTCCACGACGCCCGAGACGTCCCAGCCGAGCGTGAACGGCGGGGGAGTGCGGAGCAGCCCGCCGCTCGCCCGGGTCTTCCAGTCGGTCGGGTTCACCCCCGCCGCGAGCACCCGCACCAGCACCTCGGTGGGGCCCGGCTGCGGCCTGTCCACCTCCACCAGCTTCAGCACCTCAGGGCCGCCCAGGGCGTCCTGGCTGATCGCGCGCATCTTCATCGAAACTCCTTCAGCTTTACTGAGTGTAGTAGCTCGTGTGCGTGGCGCAGTTGGTCGAGCGGGACGTCAACGCGGCCCGGAACATCCTCGCCGCCGGGCCGGCGGAGGCGAACGCCTCTGGAGCACTCCGGCTTCGGCGCGGCCGCGTCCCTGCGCCAGCACCTCCACACCGCCCTGGGCGTCTCACCCCACGCCCTCCGCACGCTTGGACGCCGGGTGGTTTCAGCCGCGCGCGGGCCTCACACCTCAGCTCAGCGATACTCATGACGACGCCACGGCAGACCGTAGTCTTGGCTCATTGAGTGACGATGCCGAGGAGAAGCCGCATGACAGGCTTGCCCGACGACAGTTGGCTCCTCAGCATCCGTCCACAGCCTGCGCGTGTCACCGCGGAGGAGTACGACGCCCTTCCTGAGGAGATCGCGAAAGCCATCGAGATCGTCGATGGCTATGTGGCGTACTGCGCGACTCCCACCCCCGACCATCAGACGGCAGGGCGACGGCTGGCCAACATGCTGGAGCGCCATGCCCGTACCGCGATGGGCCAGGGCCACGAGTGCCTCACCGTGAACAGCGACGTGGACCTCCGGCTGAGAGACGTGCCGCTGCTCAACCGGCGTCCGGACGTCGTGCTCTACCGGTGCCTGAACCGCGAGCGGGACGAACGGCTCAGAGCCGAACACGCCCTGCTTGTCGTGGAGATCGTGTCCCAGATCGGAGACCCAGGACACGACCGACAAGCTCGGTGAGTACGCCAAGGCCGGTGTTCCGCACTACTGGATCGTCCGCCTCGACCGTACCGGCGTGTCGATCGTCGAACGCTACCGGTTGGATCGGGCATCAATGCTCTACAAGCACACAGGCACCTTCATGAAGGACGAATCCGGCGACGCTCCCAACGTCGCCAACCCGATCCCCATCGTGATCGACTGGTCTGAACTGCAGTTCTGAGTCGGGCGGTGGCAGGCCGTCTCGTGGGAGGGCAGGGCTCGCCGTCGTGCCGACGTCTGGTTCGCGCGCCCGGAGGCGGCCACGCCCTCCTGGTGCCGGGCGCTGACCGAGCCACGCTGCCCGCGATACACCACAGCCCCGGCTCGTGGTCGGTGACCGGCCGAGGCTGCTGATCTGGTTGCTTTACCGCATGCTCGCCACGTCCTGCGCGGGCGTGCGGGCGATGGAGGCGCTCGTCCGCGCCGCTCTCAACCTCTGCGGTGCCTGAGCGCGCGCACCCGACGGATCTGGCGTATATTCGAAATCGAGTATTCGGATTCGAGGAGCGGGTGTGGCGAAGCGGCGGAGAGTGGGCAACCTGATGGCGCTCGCGGTGCTGGCCGCGCTCGTCCAGCGGCCGATGCACCCGTACGAGATGGCCTCGCTGCTCCGCGCCCACGGCAAGGGCACGGACATGAAGATCAAGTGGGGCTCGCTCTACTCGGTCGTGCACAGCCTGGCCAAGCACGGCCTCGTGGAGGTCGCCGAGAGCAGCCGGCAGGGCGGCCGTCCCGAGCGGACGATCTACCGGCTCACCGAGGCCGGGCGGCAGGAGCTGGCCGACTGGGAGCGGGAGCTCATCGTCACCCCCGAGCAGGAGCTGCCGAGGTTCAAGGCCGCGCTGTCGGTGATCAGCGTGCTGGCGCCCGACGAGGTCGTCACGCTGCTCCAGCGGCGGCTGGAAGTGATGGAGGCCCGGCTCGCCGACCAGCGCGAGGCGCTGGCGGGCTATCTGCGGGAGGTTCCGCGCCTGTTCCTGATCGAGGACGAGTACGAGGTGGCCATGCGCGAGGCGGAGGCGGCCTGGGTCCGCTCGCTCCTGGAGGAGCTGACGTCGGGGACGTTCCCGGGCCTCGGGCTGTGGCGGGACTACCACGAGACGGGCCACGTGCCGCCGGAGATCTCCGAGATAGCGGAAAGGGGCGGCGACACCGACTGAGAACGGGCTCCGGCCGGGTGCGGGAACACCCTGCCGGAGCCTTCACCTTCCAACCGCGAACCGCGAGGGGACCCGGCCGCAAGGCGGCAACCGAAGAATAGCCGGGCATCCCCCCACGGGCCGCGTCCACCTGCCGAGCCACCCCCGGCTCGGCATGAACTCTTGGGGAGATCCATGACCACGACGACCTCGGTGACCTCAGCCGACGGCACGACCATCGGCTACCTCCGCCTGGGCCAGGGCCCCGGCCTGGTGATCGCCCACGGCGGCATGGGGTCCGGCTACAACCACGTCGAGCAGGCCAGGGCGCTGGCCGACGCCTTCACCGTGTACCTGCCCGACCGCCGCGGACGCGGCCTGAGCGGCCCGTACCGCGACGGCCACTCCATCCGCGACGACGTCGAGGACCTGGCCGCCGTCATCTCGGCGACCGGCGCCCCCTACCTGTTCGGCCTGAGCACCGGCGGCCTCATCGCGCTCGAAGCCACGCGCACCCGGCCGGGGATCCGCAAGGCGGCCATCTACGAGCCGGCCCTGTCGACCGCGCCGACCGCCTGGGTGGCGCGCCTCGACCGCGAGCTTGCCCAGGGCAGGACGTCGGCGGCGCTCGTCACCGCCATGCTGGAGAACGAGATGGGCCCGCGGTTGCTCAGGTACATGCCCCGCCGCCTCCTCGAACGCCTCACCGACCGGTTGATGCGCAGCGAGGAGCGCAAGGGCGCGGGCGGCTACGTCCCGCTGCGTGAGCTCGCGCCCACCTTGCACTACGACGGCGAGCTGCTGAAGGAGATGAACGGCAGGCTGGACAGCTTCCGCGACCTGGAAACCGAGGTGCTCCTGCTCAACGGCGCGAAGAGCCCGGCCTTCCAGAAGGCCGCGGTGGACGCGCTGGAGAAGGTCCTGCCGCACGCCCGCCGCGTGGAGTTACCGGGGCTCGGCCACGCGGGCCCGTGGAACGCCGCCAGAGGCGGAGATCCGGAGCGGGTGGCCCGGGAACTGCGCGCCTTCTTCACCTGAGCCGCAGGGCTCCGGAAACGCGAACCCGCCCGACCCGGGCGGGTCACCGCGCCAGCCGTCCCAGCAGCCCGGACGCCGCCGTGATGCCGATCGCCGTGGCCGCGACGGCGCGGCGATGAGCACCACGACCACCGCCTGGATCATCGCCTTCACCCCGGCGGCGAACGCCTTGCCGGTGACCAGCGCGGCTCGCGGGGTCGGCGTGACCAGGAGCTTGGTCAGGACCCCCGAGTCGCGCTCCCAGATGATCTGGATGCCGTAGAAGATGGCGATGAACATGGTGGACTGGGCGATGATCCCGGGGGCCAGATAGTCCAGGTACGGGATGCCGCCGGACGGGATCACCTTGATGCGGGTGAACGTCTCGCCGAAGATCAGCAGCCACAGGGCCGGCTGGACCGCGCGGGTGTACAGCTCGGTGCGGTCGTGGCGCAGCTTCTGCAGCTCCACGACGCACATCGCGGTGACCCTGGCGGGCAGCACGCGCCACCCCGTGCGGGCACGCGGCGGAACGAGCAGCAGGCCGAGGTTGCCGGCGCCGGTCCCGTCAGCCGACGCGTGAGGCGGTGTCGCGGGTACGGCGGACATCGCGGAACTCCCCTCCTCCTTCGTCGAGGCCGCTGCCGGCGACGTCGCGGAAGACCTCCTCCAGCGTCGGGGACGAGCCGTCGGCGCGGCGGTCGCGCAGGTCCGCGGTGAGCCGCTCCGGGGTGCCGAGCGCCCGGACGCGTCCCTGGTGCATGAGCGCGACCCGGTCGCAGTACTGGTCGGCCTCGTCCATGTAGTGCGTGGTGACCAGGACGGTCATCCCGGTGGTGGCGCGCACCGCCATGATGTGCTGCCACACGCTGGTGCGGGCGATGGGGTCGAGGCCGATCGTCGGCTCGTCCAGCATGAGCAGGCGCGGCGCGCTGACCAGCGCCTGGGCGAGTTCGAGGCGGCGGACCATGCCGCCGGAGTAGGTGCCGGCCATCCGGTCGGCGGCGTCGGCGAGCCCGACCGCCTCCAGCGCCTGGCCGACCCGGGCCGCGCGCTCCCGCCTGGGGACGTCGAAGACGCGGGCGAACAGGGAGACGTTCTCGCGTCCCGTCAGGCTCGCGTCCGCCGAGAGCTGCTGGGGCACGTAGCCGAGCAGGCGGCGCACCGCCATCCGCTCGGTGGCCGCGTCGTGCCCGAAAACCCGCACCATCCCAGACGGGACGGGCAGCAGCGTGGTCACGCAGCGGATAGCCGTGGTCTTGCCCGCCCCGTTGGGGCCGAGCAGGCCGAACACCTCGCCGGAGGCGACCGTCAGATCGAGCCCGTCGACGGCCCTGGTCTGGCCGAAGGAGTAGCGCAGGCCGGTGCAGGTGACCGCGGCACCCGTCGTCGGCGTGTCGTCCCTCATGCCGTCCCCACCTCCTCGTGCAGGCCCTCGGCCAGCCTGCGCAGCGCCGGGAGCGCGGCGGTCAGCGCGGCCCGGTCGTCCTCGCTGAGCCGCTCCACCTGCTCGCGGACGAGCGCGGCGCGCCGCTCCTCCCACGCCCGCAGCCGCGCCTCGGCCTCCGGGGTGGCCAGCAGCCGGGCGGAGCGGCGGTCGTCATGGCAGGTCTCGCGGCGCAGCAGCCCCGCGGCGGTGAGCTGGTTGACCAGCGTGGACACCGAGTTCCCCGCCAGGAAGAGCTCCTTGGCCGCCGCCGAGACGCCGATGCCGGGGTTGGCGGCGACCAGCCGCAGCAACTCGACCTGGGCGCCGCGCAACCGCGGCCCGGTCGGCCCCTGCCGCAGCCTGCGCCGCACGAGCCGCTGGATGCCGGTCAGGACGCCCACAAGGGCGTCAGGGAGGTCCACTGTGCCCATACCTGAAGTATTAGCTCTGCTCACGAGCTAACTGGAAGTGCCCAGCTCGGCATATGAGGCGGACAGCTCCTTCGAGCAGTGGCGTGGGCTACCGGCGGTGTGAGGCGCATGCGCGCACGCTGAAGCGGCGACGACCGCGACCTGTCTTGCGGACCGTCCCACGGGTGCCACCGCATTGCGGCGCCGCCGTGTGCGCTGAGCGATGCCCGGTTACACTCGATGCATGAGCGTGATGCGCGAGGAACTTCACCACCTGGTGGATCGCCTCCCTGAGGAGAAGGTGGCACCCCTGCTTCGCCTCGTGCGTGACCAGCTCGATGAGCAGCCTGTCGTTCGTGATCTGCCGTTCATCGGGATGTTGGATGCTGAACCGGATTTCGCGGAACGCTCTGAAGAGATCTTGCGCTCGGAGGACAATCACTCTTCGTGATCGTCATCGATTCAGGGCCCTTGGTCGCAGCGGTCAACATCCGAGATCGGCACCACGAATCCTGCGCCAGGCTTCTGCGGGGCCATCCGGGTCCGCTTCTCGTCCCCGCGACGGTCGTCACGGAGGTCTGCCAGCTCATCGAAAAGCGCCAGGGAAGCAAAGCGGAAGCGGCGTTTCTCAGCTCCTTCCGGACCGGACTCGTTCTGGTCGACGTCACCAACGACGATCTGGACCGGATGAGCCAGCTCGTGGAGGCGTAAGCCGATCTTCCGCTGGGCGCTGTCGATGCCTCTGTGATCGCAGTGGCTGAGAGGCTTGGACTGACCGAGGTGGCCACACTCGATCGCCGCCATTTCACCGTTGTACGACCTCGGCATACAGACACGTTCACCCTGTTGCCCGAACGGCTCTGAGCGCGGGCCGAAGACTCCGTCCACGATCGACCGTGCTGAACGGCGAGACCCGGAGGCTCCTGGAGCGCGCCGATCAGGGCTACTAGAGGTCGGCGATGAGGCGGTCGGCGGCTATTTCGATGCGGCGTTGGATCTGGTCGTAGGTGCGGCGGCCGCGGAGCATCTCCAGGAGCTCCTGGACCCACACGCTCGACAAGGAGCCCGCCAGGGCCAGTTGTTCGTCGGTCGCCTGGTCGCTGGTCAGGCCGTCGGCGGCGACGCGGAGCAGCAGGCCGGTCATGCGGTCGCCGAACGGGGTGTCGACCTCGGCCATGATGAGCGAGCGGATGAGTGCGTCGGCCAGTTCGGGTTCGCGCATCAGGCCGCGGGTGGCGCGCATCAGGACGTCCACCGCGCGCCCCGCCGGGGTGGACGCGCCGGGCGGGCGGCGTTCGATGCTGCTTTCGAGGAGGTCGATCTCTTCGCCGACGACGGCCACGACGAGGTCCATCTTCGACGGGAAGTACCGGTAGAGGGTGCCGAGCGCGACGCCTGCCCGCTCGGCCACCGTGCGCATCTGCATCGCCTCGACGCCGCCTCGCGAGGCGAGGGCCGCCGCGGCCTGGACGATGCGCTTGCGCCGCTGGTGCTGGCTGCGCGTGCGGACGCTGTGACCGCCGGACGTTGGGTGGTTCTCCATGGTCCCCTCGGTGTCGCTGGGGGGCGCGGCGATCGTCGCCTGCGGGGTGCGCATGAGAACACGTTATCTGATTTCTCGAAAACTCGGCTTGTTACTCGCGGGTCACAAAGGAGCTGCATAGACCCATGTCTGATGCGTTAACGCCGTATATCGAGACTTGTTGCCGTGTGTGGGTGCTGGACACATATTAGAATCTGTTCTAGTTTGCGGATCGGTTGACCGAGCGCTTGCTGGAGGCGCGATGACCGTGGACACACTCGCCGCCCTGCTGGCGGCCCGGGCCGACGACGACCGTCCCGGGCTGCTCTTCGAGGACCTCACGTGGTCCTGGCGCGAGTACGTCGCGACCTGCCGCACCGCCGCCACCTGGCTCGACGCGCGCGCCCGTGCGCTGGAGCGCGAGCGCGTCCTCGCCGCACCCGGCGTGGCGCGCTTCGAGGCGGAGGGAGCGGGCGCAGAGGCTCGCGCGGATGAGGGTGGAGGGCGGCTGCATGTGGGGGTGTTGTGCGACAACGTCCCGGAGATGGTGTTTCTGCTCGGCGGCGCCGCGCTGAGCGGGCACGTGCTGGTGGCCCTGAACCCCACCCGGTCGCCCGACGAGCTGACCCGCGACGCGCGCGCCACGGACGTGGACCTGCTCCTCTGGGCCGACCCCTACGGCGCGACGGCCCGCCGGATCGCGGCGGCGCTGGAGGTCGACGCCGGGCCGCTTCCCGCCCTCGAACCGGGCGTGTCCGGGGCTGAAGGGGGCGCGCGCGGCAGCGGGTCGGGAGCGTCTGGCACCGGACACGCCGCACCGTCGCCAGGGCCGCCGAGAGGCGTTCCGGGCGACGGTCGAGACCCGGGTGAGCTGGTCATGCTGATCTTCACGTCCGGCACCTCGGGACGCCCACGGGCGGTACGCGTCACGCAACGCAAGATCGCGCTCCCCGGCCAGAGCCTGTCGGCGCTGCTCACGCACGAGGACGTCGTCTACTGCACGATGCCGCTCTTCCACTCGGGCGCGATCATGGCGGCCTACGCCCCAGCCGTCGCTTCCGGGGCCGCGCTGGTGCTGCGCAGGAGGTTCTCGGCGTCCGGCCTGCTGCCCGACCTCAGGCGGTACGGCTGCACGTACCTGCACTACGTCGGCAAGGCCCTGTCGTACGTCCTGGCCACCCCCCAACGCCCGGACGACGCGCGCAACCCGCTCAGGATCGCCTTCGGCAACGAGGGCAGCAGCACGGCGATCAGGCGCTTCGGCGAGCGGTTCGGCTGCCGCGTGGTCGACGCGTTCGGCTCCACCGAGACGGCCGTCTCGATCACCCCGGACCCGGCGGCCCCGCCGGGCTCGCTGGGCAGGCTTCCGGACGGCGTCGAGATCCGCGACCCGGTCACGGGCGGCCGGTGCCCTCCGGCGGTCGTCGAGCAGGGCCGCCTGGTCAACCCGGACGAGGCGATCGGCGAGCTGGTCAACGTGGCCGGGCTGGGCCTGTTCGACGGCTACTACAACGACCCGGACGCGGACGCCGAGCGGATCAGGTACGGCGCCTTCTGGTCGGGCGACCTGGCCTACGCGGACGCGGACGGCTACGTCTTCTTCGCAGGCAGGGGCACGGAACGCCTCCGCGTGGACGGCGAGAACCTCGCGGTGGCTCCCATCGAGTCGGCGCTGCGCGAGTTCCCCGGCGTGGTGGAGGCCGCCGTCTACCCCGTCCCGGACGCCGCCGCGGGCGACCAGGTCATGGCCGCCCTCGTCCTGGACACCCCCTTCGACCCCGCGTCCTTCGCCGCCTTCCTGACATCCCGCACGGACCTCGGCCCCAAGGCCATACCCCGATTTATCCGTATCTCGTCGGACCTTCCGCAGACCCCCTCCCACAAGGTCATCAAGCGCCTCCTCGCCAGGGAAGCCTGGCGCAGCCCCGACCCCACCTGGTGGCGTCCAGCGGCGGCGGAGTTCCAGCGGCTGGACCGCGCGGCCGTCGAAGCCATCGAGGACGAGTTCGTCAAGCACGGCAGGCAACACCTCTTGGAGAGCTGAATGGACTTCAACCTGGACGAAACCCAGCAAGATCTGCGAACCCTGGCCGCGGACCTGCTCGCCAAGGAGGCGGCTCCCGAACGGCTGGAGGCGCACGAGAGGAGCGGCCTGCCGTTCGACCCGAAGCTGTGGCAGGCGCTCAGGCAGGCGGGCCTGATGAGCGTGTGCCTGCCCGAGGAGTCGGGCGGGGCGGGCCTGGGGCCGGTGGAGATGGCGGTCGTGCTGCGCGAGGTCGGCGCGCACGCCGCGCCCGTCCCGGCCCTGGGCACCCTGGTGAGCACGCTCGCCACGCCACGGCAGGCGGACATCGGGGCGGTGGCGATCAGGGAGCCGGGCAGGGGTTCGGCCGATCCGCCCGCCACCACGGCCGAGCGGGCCGGCGGCGGCTGGACGCTGACCGGCCGCAAGAGCGGCGTCGCCTACGCGCGGGAGGCCGAGGTGCTGGTGACGGCCGACCAGGGCGTGTTCGCGGTCACCGCCCCCCAGGAAGTGGCGGAGTTCACCTCGACCGGCGAGCCCGCCGCCACGCTGGTGTTCGAGGCGACCCCGGCCGAGCGGGTGGCGGGCCCGGAGGGGGTGGACCGGCTCCGGCAGTTGTACACGGCGGGTGTGGCGGCGCAGGCGAGCGGCGTGCTGGCCGGAGCGCTCAAGCTGACCACCGAGTACATCAGGACCAGGAGGCAGTTCGACCGGGCGCTCGCCGAGTTCCAGGCGGTGACCATGCAGATCGCCGACGTCTACATCGCGGGCCGGGCACTGGACGTGGCCATGTGGTCCGGCGCCTGGCGGCTGGCCGCCGGCCTCCCCGCCGAGGAGGACCTCGCCGTGGCCGCCTTCCACGTCGGAGAGGCCGTCAAGGCGCTGTACACCTGCCAGCACCTGCACGGCGGGCTCGGCCTGGACGTGAGCTACCCCCTGCACCGCTACTTCGCCCACGCCAAGCACCTGAACCACCTGCTCGGCGGCGCCGACGCCCAGCTCGACCTGATCGGAGCGCTCGTCTGATGCTCATCGACCTCACCCCCGACCAGCGCAGGCTCCGCGACGAGCTGCGCGAGTACTTCAAGCTGTGCCTCACGGACGAGGACCGCGCGAAGATCGCCGAGGACCCGTTCGGCGAGGCGTACATGGAGCACTGCCGCAGGCTCGGCCGCGACGGCAAGCTCGGGCTCGGCTGGCCCGAGGAGTACGGCGGCAGCGGTTACGGCCCGCTGGAGCAGCAGATCTTCGCCAACGAGATCGCCAGGGCCGGGGTGCCGTACCCGATCATCACGGTGCAGACCGTCGGCCCCACCCTGATGCAGTACGGCACGCAGGAGCAGAAGGACCTGTTCCTGCCCCGCATCCTGGCGGGCGAGTGCCACTTCGCGATCGGCTACAGCGAGCCGGAGGCCGGCACCGACCTGGCCTCGCTCAGGACGTCCGCGGTGCTCGACGGCGACCACTACGTCGTCAACGGCCAGAAGATCTTCACCAGCGGCGCGCACTACGCCCAGTACATCTGGCTGGCCGCGCGCACCAACCCGGCGGCGAAGAAGCACAAGGGCATCACCATGATGATCGCCTCCACGGACGATCCCGGCTTCTCCTGGACGCCGATCGTCACCATGGACGGCCGGCACCACACCAACGCCACCTACTACACCGACGTCAGGGTGCCGGTGAACATGGTGGTCGGCGAGGTGGACAGGGGCTGGGACCTGATCGTCAACCAGCTCAACCACGAGCGCGTCACGCTCGGCCCTGCCGGCAACCTGGGCCAGACCTACGACCGCTTCCTGGCCTGGGCCCGCCGCGCCGGGCTGGCGGACGAGCCGGACGTGCGGCGCGCGCTGGGCAGGGTGCGGGCCTTCTTCCGTACGAACGAGCTGCTGAACTGGCAGGTCGCCGCGAACATGGACCTCGGCTGGCTGGGCGCGCCCGACGCGTCCGCCACCAAGATCTACGGTTCCGAGCGCATGCAGGAGATCGGCAGGATCGTCGGGGACGTCCTGGCCCGCTACGGCGACCCGTCCGACCCGGCCACGGCCGAGCTCATCGAGCGCACCGACCACGCCGCCAAGGGCGCGGTGGTGCTGACGTTCGGCGGCGGCGTCAACGAGGTGCAGCGCGAGCTGATCGCGATGCTCGGCCTGAGCCTGCCGAGGCCGCCCCGATGAGCGAGAGGGAGCTGCGCGAGCTGGCGGCGAAGCAGGCCGCGCTCGGCGAGGTGCGCGGGTCCGCGGCCGTCGATCCGGTGAACGCGCCCATGATCAGGCATTGGCTGGACGCGATGGGCGACGCCAACCCGTCCTACCTGGACCGGGGCGTCGCCCCGCCCGCGATGATCCAGGTGTGGACGATGCAGGGGCTCCACCCGGGCGCCAAGGACGGCTCCCCGGTGGACGACCTGCTGGCGGCGCTCAACGGCCACGGCTACACGGGCGTGGTGGCGACCAACTGCGAGCAGACCTACCACCGCGAGGTGCGGCTGGGCGAGCGGCTCACCCCCGCCACCAGGTTCACCGACCTGGCGGGCCCCAAGCGGACCGCGCTGGGCGTCGGCTACTTCGCCACCTGGAACGTCACCTGGTACGACGAGGCGGACGAGCCGGTCGCCGAGATGCTGTTCCGCGTCCTGAAGTTCCAGCCCCCGGAGAAGAGGCGGCCGTACCCGCTGCATCCCGCCGTCAACGCCGACACCGCGTTCTTCTGGGACGGCGTCCGCCAGGGTGAGCTGCGCATCCAGAGCTGCGCCGACTGCGGCGAGCTGCGCCATCCGCCGGGCCCGGTCTGCCCGGCGTGCCGCTCGACCAACAGGAGCCACGTCGTGGCGGCAGGGGAGGGGACGCTCTACAGCTACGTCGTCCACCACCACCCGCCGGTGCCGGGACGCGAGACGCCGTTCGCGGTGGCCGTGGTGGAACTGCCGGAAGGAGTACGGATCGTGGGCAACGTCGTGGACTGCCCGACGGACGAGATCACCATCGGAATGCCGTTGCGCGTGACGTACCGCGCGATGGACGACGAACTGACCCTGCCCATGTGGGCCCCACGGGAGCCGTGATGCGGACGCTGACAGAAGACCAGGTCGAGGTCGGCCTGGCACTGCCCGGGCTGTCGATCGAGCTGACGCCCACCGTGGTGGTCGCCACCGCGCTCGCCACGATGGACTTCACCCCGGTGCACCACGACGTCGAAGGCGCCCGGGCGCAGGGCTCCAAGGACATCTTCCTGAACATCCTGACCACCATGGGCCTCGTGCAGCGCTACGTCACCGACTGGACCGGCCCCGAGGCGGTCGTCAAGCGGATCGACCTCAAGCTGGGCGTCCCGGCGTACGCGGGCGACCGGCTGAGCTTCGACGGCACGATCGTCTCGCACGACTCGGGCGTGTTCACGGCCGAGGTCCGCGGCAAGGTCAGCCTCGGCGACCACGCCACCGGCAAGGTCGTCTTCACCCTCCCCACCGCCTGAAGGAGTTGTGCGTTGAAGAACGAGGCCGCCATCGCGGGCATCGGGGCCACCGAGTTCAGCAAGCAGTCCGGACGGTCGGAGCTGCGGCTGGCCGCCGAGGCGGTGTTCGCGGCGCTCGACGACGCCGGGCTGTCACCGTCGGACGTCGACGGGATGGTCACCTACACCCAGGACAGCAACCAGGAGATCGCCGTCGCCAGGGAGGTGGGCGCGGGCGACCTCACCTTCTTCTCCCGCGTGGAGTACGGAGGCGGCGCGGCGTGCGGCACGGTGGCGCACGCCGCGATGGCCGTCGCCACCGGGATGGCTTCCACCGTGGTCTGCTACCGGGCGTTCAACGAGCGGTCCGGGCGCAGGTTCGGGCAGCCGAACGCCCGGCTCGGGGGCGAGCCGACGTCCCAGGGGCTGGAGATGAGCTGGCACGTGCCGTACGGGCTGATGACGCCGGCCGCGTGGGTGGCCATGTTCGCCCAGCGGTACCTGCACGCCTTCGGGGCGACGTCCGAGGACTTCGGACGGGTCGCGGTGGCGATGCGGCGGCACGCGGCCACGAACCCGGCCGCCTGGTTCTACCAGCGGCCGATCACGCTGGAGGAGCACCAGGAGTCCAGGTGGATCGTGGAGCCGCTGCACCTGCTCGACTGCTGCCAGGAGAGCGACGGGGCCGTGGCCCTGGTCGTGACCTCCGTGGAGCGGGCGCGCGACCTGCGGCGGTCGCCCGCGGTCGTCACGGCCGCGGCGCAGGGGGCGGGGGCGGGGCAGATGATGATGACCAGCTACTACCGCGACGACATGACCGGCCTGCCGGAGATGTCGGTGGTGGGCAGGCGGTTGTGGGAGATGTCGGGGCTGGCTCCGGAGGACGTCCAGACCGCGATCCTCTACGACCACTTCACCCCGTTCGTGCTGGTCCAGCTGGAGGAGCTCGGCTTCTGCGGCCGGGGAGAGGCCGCCGGCTACATCCGTGACGGCGGCATCGAGCTGGGCGGGAGGCTGCCCGTGAACCCGCACGGCGGGCAGCTCGGCGAGGCGTACATCCACGGCATGAACGGCATCGCGGAGGCGGTGCGGCAGATCAGGGGCACGTCCGCGAACCAGGTGGCGGGCGTGCGCAACGTGCTGGTCACCGCGGGGACGGGGGTGCCGACCAGCGGGCTGATCCTGTCGGCGGGCTGACGGTTCCGGGCGATCAGTGGATGGGGACCGTGAAGAACACGATCATCGCGATCGCCACGCACACCAGGAACCCGGCCACCTCCCACGCCCAGTCGTGGTGCCGCTCCTCGCGCCAGCGCTTCGCCGGCCCCTTCCTGACGACGCGCGCCCGATTGGGGCCGGGCCGCAGCTCGGCGCCGAGGACGGGCTCGGGCTCAAGTTCGGGCTCGGGCTCGGGTTCCTCGGCCGGTAGCGGCATCCGGTAGACCGGCTCGCTCTGCCGTGGCCGGGGCGTGAACAGGCTCGCCTCACCCGGCGATGCCTGGGGCGCGAGCACGTCCCCGATCGCGGGCTGGGGCTGGGTGACGGGCTCGTCGTCGAGGACGTCCGCCGGGAGGGGGGCCGCCAGCGTCGGGCCACCGGCCGGGGCAGCCAGCGCTCCCCACGGTGCGAAGTCCGTCTGCGGAGGTGAAGCCGGGGCTCCGAACGGTGCGAAGTCCGTCGCCGGAGGGGAGGCCGGGGCTCCGAACGGTGCGAAGTGCGTCTGTGGCGGGGAGGCCGGGGCTCCGAACGGCGCGGAGTCCGTCGCCGAGCGGGTCGCGGGGCGGAAGAGGCTGGGGGTGGGGGCGCTGGGGAGTTTCGGCATCGGGGCGGTGGTCGCCTCGTGCGCGGGGGTCCGCGACGGTGCCGGCGGGGCCAGCAGGTCCGTCGGGAAGATGCCCGTGGCGGTCGCCGGGTCGGTGCCCACCGGCGGCAGCGGCCACGTCGGCGGCCCCGGCCACAGCGGCTTGACGAACATCGGCGCCACGCGTCCCTGGGTGGGGCGCGGGTCGGCGAACCGGGCGCGCAGCGTGGCGGGCGGCGTGGGCCACGACAGGCGGCCGAGCACGTCCCGCAGCGGCGCCACCCCCAGCGCGCCGTAGACGTCGGCCACCGGCTTGGCCATGCGGACGCCGATGACGGCCGCCAGCGACGAGTCGAGCAC
Source organism: Nonomuraea sp. NPDC000554 (assembly GCF_040300065.1). Classification (NCBI taxonomy): domain Bacteria; kingdom Bacillati; phylum Actinomycetota; class Actinomycetes; order Streptosporangiales; family Streptosporangiaceae; genus Nonomuraea; species Nonomuraea sp. NPDC000554. The sequence goes on from NZ_JBEPDC010000012.1 coordinate 148,610, forward strand.
CTGCCGGTAGCGGCGCGTGGCGCCGGTCGCCAGCTCCTCGGCCGTGTCGGACGCGACGCCGAGCACCCAGGCCAGCTCGGCCCTGTCCAGCCCGCACACCTCGCCGAGCAGCAGCACCTCGCGATGGTGCGGGCGCAGCTCGCGCAGCGCCCGTTCCACCAGCGCGGAGGCGGGGTCGACGAGCGGATCGACGCGGGGAGGCGCGTAGACGACGTCCCGGCGGAGGATCTCACGGCGGGCGTACGCGTACAGCCCGGCGCGCGGCGGCGGCGCGGCGGGGACGGCGGCGAGGACGGCCACCAGCACGTCGGCCGCGGAGCCTGGGTCGCCGAGCTGGTCGGCGCAGTACGCGAACAGCCCGGCGGCGTGACGGTCGTAGAGCTCTGCGATCAGCTCGGCGCGCGGACGCTGACCGGTGAGCGGATGGGTCACGGGCCGGTTCCTCTGACTGTCAAAACGGGTGCGGGGGGTAAGGGGAAGACAACGGAAGGTCGTGGAGCAATCATGCCAACTCACCCAGGTCCGGCGCACTATTTGCGGGGCAATTCCCGAGAATGATCCAGGTCAGGTGAAGCGCTTAAGGACAGGGCGGGGGAACACGCAGCTCAGAACCGCCGTAGTCTTGTGGGCCAAATAGATCATGCGGCGGTCGTGGCAGGGGGGCTGCGGCCCTGCCACGATGCGAGAGGTCGCGCGTGATCACATTTGACGCAGTCACCAAACGCTATCCAGACGGAACGGTCGCCGTGGACCACCTCAGCCTCGAGGCGCCCACGGGTGAGATCACCGTGTTCGTCGGCCCTTCTGGCTGCGGGAAGACGACGTCCCTGCGAATGATCAATCGGATGATCGACGCCACGGAGGGGCGAATCCTGCTCGACGGCGAGCCCGTCCAGGGCATCGATCCGCCGACGCTGCGGCGCGGCATCGGGTACGTCATCCAGCAGGCGGGTCTGTTCCCCCACCGGAAGATCATCGACAATGTCGCCACCGTGCCCCACCTGCTCGGCTGGGACAAGAAGAAGGCCCGCGACCGGGCCATGGAGCTGCTCGAACGCGTCGGGCTCGACACGGCGTTCGCCGAGCGGTACCCCTTCCAGCTCTCCGGCGGCCAGCAGCAGCGCGTCGGCGTGGCCAGGGCGCTGGCGGCCGACCCGCCGGTGCTGCTCATGGACGAGCCGTTCAGCGCGGTCGACCCGATCGTCCGCACCAGCCTTCAGGACGAGCTGCTCAGGCTCCAGTCGGAGCTGAACAAGACCATCGTCTTCGTCACCCACGACATCGACGAGGCGATCAAGCTCGGCGACCGCGTGGCGGTCCTGCGGGTGGGCGGCAAGCTGGCGCAGCTGGCCGACCCCAAGACGCTGCTGTCGGAGCCCGCCGACGACTTCGTCCGCGAGTTCCTCGGCCACGACAGGGGCATCCGCCGCCTGCAGTTCGTCTCCACCGACGGCCTGCGCCTGCGCACCGACCTGACCGTCCCCGAGGGCTCCACGGGCAGCCCGGACGAGCCGTGGCTGCTGGTCGTCACCCCCGACGACCGGCCGGTCGGCTGGATCTCCAGGGAGCGTCCCGACGAGCGGGAGCCGTACGGGACGTTCGTCCTCGGCCGGGACTCCATGCGTTCGGCGCTCGACTCGGCGCTGCTGTCGCCGTCGGGGTGCGCGGTGGCGGTCGACGGCGACGGCAAGGTCGTGGGGGTCGCCACCCGGGAGGCGTTGGACGAGGCGCTGGCGGAGGCGGCCGATGGCTGACGGACCTCCCACACTCTGGGAGTGGATCGCGCGCAACTGGGACACCGGGCGGGTCGACAGCATCAAGAACCTGCTCGGCGACCACCTGGTGATGTCGTTGGTGCCGATCGCGGTCGGGCTGGTGCTGGCGCTGCCGCTGGGGCTGGCCAGCGTCCGCTGGCGATGGCTCTACCAGCCGACGGCCGGCGTGTTCAACATCATCTACGCGCTGCCCTCGCTGCCCGTCTTCATGTTGCTGATCTCGGTCACCGGCCTGTCGAAGATCACCGTGATCATCCCGCTGACGTTCTACGCGATCGCCGTGCTGATCCCCGCGGTCGTCGACGGGCTCGGCTCGGTGCCCGACCACGTGCGCCAGTCGGCGGTCGCGATGGGCTTCACGCCGCTGCGCCGCCTGGTCCAGGTCGAGCTGCCGATCGCGACGCCGGTCGTGCTCGCCGGGCTGCGGGTGGTCGCGGTGTCGAGCATCAGCCTGGTCAGCGTCGGCGCGCTGATCGGCCAGGGCGGGCTCGGCATGCTGTTCACCAGGGCGTACCAGAACCCGTTCCTGCCGCCGGTGGTCGTCGGCATCGTGCTGATCGTGGCGCTCGCGTTGCTCGCCGACGGTCTGCTGGTGCTGGCGCAGCGGCTGCTCACGCCGTGGGTGCGGGCGAGGAGGGCGACGTGACCTGGCTGATCGACTTCTTCGGGACCGCGGAGCACTGGTCGGGCCCCGACGGCATCCCGGCCCGGCTGCTGGAGCACCTGCAGTTCTCGGCGCTGGCGCTGGCCGTGGCCATGGTGATCGCGGTTCCGCTCGGGCTGCTGATCGGGCATACCGGCAGGGGCGGGCTGGGCGTGGTCGTCACGGCCAACCTGGCCAGGGCGCTGCCGACGCTGGGCCTGCTGGTGCTGTTCGTGCTGCTGCTCGGCACCGCCTCGATCCTGCCGGTGATCATCCCGCTGGTGCTGCTGGCCGTGCCGCCGATCCTGGTGAACACGTTCGAGGGGATCAGGGGCGTCGATCCCGAACTGCGTGACGCCGCGTACGGGATGGGCCTGACCGGCGGGCAGGTGCTCGGCCGGGTGCTGGTGCCCGTGGCGCTGCCGCTGATCCTGCTCGGGCTGCGGCTGTCGGCCATCCAGGTGGTCGCGACCACGACCGTCGCGGCCTACACCGGGCTGGGCGGTCTCGGACGCTACGTCATCGACGGTTTCGCGACGAAGGATTACGCGAGCGTCGTTGGTGGTTCGGTATTGATTGTGCTGTTTGCGCTGGTTGTACAGATCGTGTTCACGCTGGTCCAGCGGGTGACGATCTCTCCGGGGGTGAGTCGGCGAGTCAAGGTCCGATAATCTCCGGTATTACCCCCCGCTTAGAAGGGAAATTTGATGAAACGCATCTTCGGCACCGCGGCGGTCCTCCTGTCCGCGACGCTGGCCTTGACCGCATGCGGTGGCGGAAGCAGCAGCGGCGGCAACCCACTCGACACCACGAGCGCGGCGCCCAGCGGCTCGGCCTCCGCCGCGGGCGGGGGGAAGGTCCTCATCGGCTCGTTCGACTTCGACGAGAGCGTGCTGCTCGGCTCGATCTACGCGCAGGCGCTGGAGGCCAAGGGCGTCCAGGTCGAGGAGAAGCCCCGCATCGGCAGCCGCGAGGTCGTCTACGACCAGGTCAAGAGCGGCGGCCTGACGGTGGTGCCCGAGTACAACGGCAACCTGCTCGCCTTCGTCGACCTGCAGAACAAGGCCGCGACCACCGACGAGGTCAACACCGCGCTGAAGGAGAAGCTGCCGGCCGAGCTGGAGGTCCTCGACTCCTCGCCCGCCGAGGACAAGGACTCCCTGTCGATCACCAAGGACGCCCAGGCCAAGGGCTCGCTCAACTCCATGGAAGACCTGGCCAAGGTGTCGAAGACGATGACCGTCGGCGGCCCCCCCGAGTTCAAGAAGCGCTGGGAGGCCCGCTTCAAGGAGGTCTACGGCCTGGAGTTCAAGCAGTGGAAGCCCACCGGGCCCACCACCGCCGACGCCATCAAGGACGGCACGATCCAGGTCGGCAACGTGTTCACCACCGACCCCAAGATGACGGCCAACAACCTGGTGGCCCTGCAGGACCCGAAGAACATCTTCCCCGCCCAGAACGTGACGCCGCTGGTCAACAAGGCCGGCGCCAACGACACGGTCAGGACGACGCTGAACGCGGTCTCGGCCAAGCTCTCGACGCAGTCGCTGCTCGACATGATGCAGAAGATCTCCGTCAACAAGGACGAGCCCGCCACGGTGGCCAAGGAATGGCTGACCTCGAACGGCCTCGGCTGACCCGCCCCGCGAGGGCTCCCCTCCCCTGGGAGCCCTCGCGGTGAGCGAGTTCACCGAGGCGATGGCCCAGCTCGCCGCCGGCGTGGCGGTGGTGACCGTGCAGGACGGCCGCGACGACCTCGGGGCCACGGTGTCGGCCCTGATGTCCGTCTCGCTGGAGCCGCCCCTGGTGCTGGTCAGCCTGACCAGCAGCGGCTACCTCTGCGAGGTGCTCCTCAGGCAGGACCGGTGGGCGGCCTCGCTGCTGTCGTCCGGGCAGGCGGCCATCGCGAGCCGGTTCGCCGCGGCGGGCCGTCCCAGCGCCCGTCATCTGGTGGCGGGCGTCGAGCACCGGCGCGGCCCGCACACCGGCGCCCTGGTGGTCGAGGGCGGGGTGGCCGCGCTCGAAGCGGAGACCACCCGGGTCGTCCCGGCGGGCGACCACACCCTGTTCCTCGCCCGTGTCCTGGACGTCTGCTACGTCAACGCGTCGCTGCACCCCCTGGTGCGGCTGCGCGGGCGCTACCGGCCGATGGGCTCCTGAGCCTCAGCGGATGGTGTACCAGCCGGGCAGGGAGAGTGGACCTCCGGCGGGCAGGCCGAGTTCGGCCGACAGGCGGGCCAGCGGGCCCCAGGCGTCCAGCCTGACCCTCGCCAGCGCCGCTGCCTTGTCCTCGCTCGACTCCGGGCCGCGCAGCCGCTCCAGCGGGTTGAGCCGCGGGTAGGAGCGGACGGGCGCGTCGTCGGTCAGGCCCGCTCGCTTCCTGGCCAGGCGCAGGGCGTCGTCCAGGCCGCCCAGCTCGTCCACCAGGCCGCCCGACAGCGCGTCGGCGCCGGTCCAGACCCGGCCTCGGGCCAGCTCGTGGGCGCGGTCGCGGGTGAGTTCGCGGCACTGCGCCACCTTGCCCACGAAGTCGTCGTAGATGCGGTCGAGCCAGGCGTTCACCCGCTCCCACTGCTCGGGTGAGAAGGCACGGGTGGTGGAGAACATGCCCGCGTTGGCGCCCTCGGCCACCTGCTCGGAGGTGATGCCGATCCGCTCCAGCAGCTCCGACAGCACCGGCTTGCCGCCGAAGACGCCGATCGAGCCCGTCAGCGTGCCCGGCTGGGCGACGATCACGTCCGCCGCCATCGAGACGAAGTAGCCGCCCGACGCGGCCACGTCCCCCATCGACACGATCACCGGCTTGACCCTGCGCGTCAGGACGACCTCGCGCCAGACCGTGTCGGAGGCCACGTACGAGCCGCCGGGGCTGTCGACCCGGAAGACGACCGCCTTGACGTGCTCGTCGCGCCTGGCCGCGCGCAGGGCGGCGCTGACCGTGTCGGAGCCCATCGCGCCGCCACCGCCGAGAGGGCTGCGCCCGCTGCGGCCGGTCCTGATCTGGCCCGTGCCGTGGATCAGCGCGACGCCGTCGGCCGTCGGGTTGGGCAGCTTGCGCACCGCGGCCGCCCTGGCGTACTTCGACACGAAGAGCAGCTGCGCCTCGCCACCCGCCGCCTGCTTGACCTCGTCGTACACCTCGTCGCGGTAGGCGAGCCCGTCGACCAGCCCGGCCTCCAGCGCCTCCGCGCCGATGAACGGCCCGCGGTCGATCAGCTCGCGGACCTTGGCGGGGTCGAGCCTGCGCCCCTCGGCGATGCCCGCGACGAGCTGCTCGGTGACCGACTCGACGATGCGGGCCGTCGACTCGCGGTGCGCCTCGGTCATGTGGTCCTGGGTGAAGGTGTTGGCCGCGGTCTTGTACTCGTGCCGCTGGCCCAGCTCGTACCCGACGCCCAGCTTGGTCAGCGCGTTCTTGACGAAGCGCTGCTCCACTGCCACGCCCGTCAGCCCCACGTCGCCGCTCGGCTGCAGGTAGACCCGCTCGAACGCGCTGGCCAGGTAGTACGGGACGGTGCCGCTGCCGAACTCGCCGAACGTCTCGCCGAAGGCGACCGTCAGCTTGCCCGAGGCGCGGAAGCGGCTCACGGCCTCGCGCAGCTCCTGCACCATGGCCAGGCCGAGCGGGTTGCCGCCGATCTTCACGATCAGCGCCTTGACCCTGGAGTCCTGACACGCCCGCCTGAGCCCGGACAGCACGTCCGACAGGCGGGTCCTGCGCATGGACAGCACGGCGGCGAGCGGGTCGGCCGGCGGACCCTCCGTGAGCCCCTCGGTCAGATCGAGTTCCAGCACCAGCGGGGCGGTGCGCCGCTGGCGAAGCCTGTCGACGGTTTCGAAGATCGCCTTGCCTGCGTCCATAGAAGTCACCCTAAGCGGCGGAAGTAGGTCATGGGCTCGCAACTCATACCGAAAGGGGTCAGCGCTTGGCAGCGAGGGTTTGGGCCGCCTTCTTCAGCGCCGCGCTCTTCGAGGCGGAGCTGAGCCGCACCTTCTCGGCGGCCTTCAGGGCGGACGTGCCGTTCACCCCGTTCGCCCAGTTCAGCCACCCCACGAGCAGCGCGCCGTCGAGCTGCTCCCGGCCCGTCCCGGACGCCCTGAGCACCCGGTACGCCCTGCCCAGGCTGGACGCCTTGGTCAGCTCGGGGAAGACCCCGCTGCCCTTCTGCGCCAGCTGGAGGTAGCAGACCAGCGTGGCGTCCGGGATCGTCCCGCTGCTGCGGTGGATCTCCACCGCCCACTGCTTGGCCGTCAGGCGCTTGCCCGCCGAGCCGCGCGTGCAGACCTGGGCGGCCGGCTTCGCGGTGACGGTCACCGTCACGGTGACCGTCGGCAGCGGCACCGGCGTCGGGCCCGGCTCCTGGACACCGTCGTCGTCGCCGTCGTCGTCGGAAGAAGGGCCGGGCGACGGCGAGGGGCCGCTGCTGCCGGTCGGGTCGGGCGCCGGGGGCCCGGAGGGGCTCTGGGAGATCGACGGCTGCGGCGAGGCGCCCGTCAGCGCGGCCAGCACGTCCAGCCGCGGGGTCGTCACCGCGGCGCCGTTGGCCTGGTAGACGTACGGCCTGCCGGACGTCTTCAGCTTCTCGACCAGCTCGGTCATCGGGGTCTGCGGCGACTGCGCCTTCAGCAGCGCCAGCGCGCCCGCCACGTGCGGCGCGGCCATCGAGGTGCCGCTGTGCACGGCCATCTGGTTGTCGGGCACCGACGAGTCGATGTCCACGCCCGGCGCGAACAGGTCCAGCACCGCGCCGCGGTTGGAGAAGTCGGCGATGCGGTCGTCGCCGTCGTTCGCGCCCACCGCCACCGCCGACGAGACGCACGCGGGGAACGAGGCGCCGTCGACGTACTCGTTGCCGGCGGCCACCACCGTCGCGACGCCCTTGCTCAGTAAGTCGTCGATCTTCGGCTTGAACGCCAGGCCCTCCTCGGTGTCGTCGCAGTACCCCTCGGACGGCATGCCGCCCAGGCTCAGGTTCACCGCGGCGATGGGCTGCGTCCCGGCCAGCCCGGCGATGTGATCCATGGCCAGCCGCAGCGACGACTCGAACGCGAGCACGCAGGACGGCTCGCCGCAGACGTCCTCGTCGTCGACCCGGCTGAACACCTGCACCGCGATGATCCCGGCGCCCGGCGCGACACCGCCGGTGCCCGCGGCGATGCCCGCGACGTGGGTGCCGTGCTCGCACATGTTGACCCCGCCCGCCGTGCACTTGGGCGTGGTGGCGTCGGCCGCGCCCGCGCCGACCTGCGTGGCCTGGCCGTTCGGGCAGAGCGACTGCACGCCCTGGTCCACGGCGGAGAAGCAGGCCTCGGCCACGATCCGGTTGCCGAGGAACGGGTGGTCGCGGTCGATCCCGGTGTCGAGCACGGCCACCGCCTGGCCGCTGCCGGTGAACCCCTGCGCGTGCGCCTGGTCGGCGCCGATCAGCTGGAGGTTGGACACCTGCGTCGGGGGATAGGCGCGGTCACGGTGGATCGAGGCGACCGCGGGGTTCTCCGCCAGTGAGGCCAGTTCCTCGGCCGTGCCCTCCACGACCATGAACGGCTGGTTCTCCGGGTGGAGCAGGACGTCCACGCCGGTGGCCGCGGGGGCGTCCGGCGCGGGGCCGGTCAGCTCGACGATGGCCCGCACGGCGCCGTCGTCGACGGCCAGGCCCTCCTCCAGCTTGGCCGTCGCGGACGCGCTGGGCGAGGGGGTCGGCTCGGCGGCGAACGCCGGAGCCGCGGGCAGCAGAGCGAGCACGATCGAGCACACGATCAGGGGGCGAAGTCGCACGCACGTCCTCCGAGGTGATGATCTCGGAGTTTATGGTCATTTATCGGACACGCACAGAGCCCCAGACCGGTTTCTCACCGAATATTCAGCCGCGCTGGTAGAGCCACACCGCGCCGAGTGGCGGCACCCGCATGGTCGTCGAGTGCGGCAGCCCGTGCCAGGGCTCCTCGACCGCCTCGACCGCGCCGCTGTTGCCCACGCCGCTGCCCCAGTAGTCGTAGGCGTCCGTGTTGATCACTTCCGTCCACTGGCCGCCGTACGGGAGGCCGAGCCGGTACTCCTCGTGCGGCGCGCCGCTGAAGTTCACCACGCACGCCAGCGCCGACCCGTCAGTCGCGTACCGGACGAACGAGAACGTGTTGCCCGGCGCGTCGTCGGCGTCGATCCAGCGGAAACCCTCGGGCCGGGCGTCCTGCTCCCACAGCGCCGGGGTGTCGCGGTAGAGCGCGTTCAGGTCGCGGACCAGCCGCTGGACCCCCTTGTGCCCGTCGAACTCCAGCACCCACCAGTCGAGCCCGCGCTCCTCCGACCACTCCGAGCCCTGGCCGAACTCGCCGCCCATGAACAGCAACTGCTTGCCCGGATGCGCCCACATGAACGCGAGCAACGCCCTGAGCTGCGCGAACCGCTGCCACTCGTCGCCCGGCATCTTGCCCAGCAGCGAGCCCTTGCCGTGCACCACCTCGTCGTGCGACAGCGGCAGGACGTAGTTCTCCGAGTAGGCGTACAGCAGCGAGAACGTCATCTGATGGTGGTGGTACTGGCGGAAGATCGGCTCGTGCCGCAGGTAGGCGAGCGTGTCGTGCATCCAGCCCATGTTCCACTTGAAGCCGAAGCCCAGCCCGCCCAGGTGCACCGGACGCGACACCCCCGGCCACGCCGTCGACTCCTCGGCCACGGTCGAGATGCCGGGAGCCTCCCGGTAGCTGACCGTGTTCATCTCCTTGAGGAACTCCACCGCGTCGAGGTTCTCCCTGCCCCCGTACACGTTCGGCGTCCACTCGCCCTCGCGCCGCGAGTAGTCGAGGTAGAGCATCGAGGCGACCGCGTCCACCCGCAGGCCGTCGACGTGGAACTCCTTCAGCCAGTACAGCGCGTTCGCGACCAGGAAGTTCCGCACCTCCCTGCGGCCGTAGTCGAACACGTACGTGCCCCAGTCGGGGTGCTCGCCCCGCGCAGGGTCGGCGTGCTCGTACAGCGGGGTGCCGTCGAAGCGCGCCAGCGCCCAGTCGTCCATCGGGAAGTGCGCGGGCACCCAGTCGAGCAGGACGCCCACGCCGCTCTGGTGCAGCCGGTCGACGAGGTGACGGAACTCGTCGGGCGAGCCGAAACGGGCCGTCGGGGCGTAGTAGGAGGTCACCTGGTACCCCCACGAGCCGCCGAACGGGTGCTCGGCCACCGGCAGCAGCTCCACGTGCGTGAACCCCATGTCGAGGACGTACTCGGTGAGCTGCTCCGCCAGCTCCAGATACGACAGGCCGGGACGCCACGAGCCCAGGTGGACCTCGTAGACGCTCATCGGGCCCTGCTGCTGGTCGCGCTCGCCGCGAGCGGCCAGCCACGGCTCGTCGCCCCAGGCGTAGGACGAGTCCTCGATCACGGACGCGGTCTGCGGCGGCACCTCGGTCCGCCTGGCCATCGGGTCGGCCTTGTCGCGCCACACCCCGTCGGCACCCAGGACCTGGAACTTGTACCGCTCCCCGGCGCCCAGACCCGGGATGAACAGCTCCCAGACGCCCGAACGGCCCAGCGAGCGCATCGGGTAGGCGGTGCCGTCCCAGTGGTTGAAGTCGCCGACGACCCTGATGCCGCGCGCGTTGGGCGCCCAGACGGCGAACGCCGTGCCCTGGACATCCTGGTGCTCCATCACGCGCGCCCCGAGGGCCTCCCACAGCCGCTCGTGGCGGCCCTCGCCGATGAGGTGCAGGTCGATCTCGCCCAGCGTGGGCCAGTGGCGGTACGGGTCGCCCGTCGTGTACGGCTCGGCGCCCGCGTACTGGACGCTCAGCGTGTAGCCGGGGACCTTGTCGAGCCCCTGGGCCGTCACCTCGAAGACCCCGTGCGCCACGTGTTTCATGTCGTGCGCGGTGCCGTCGTCCAGCACCACCTGGACCCGTTCGGCCATCGGGCGCAGCGCTCGGAACGTCACACCGCCGGAGACGGAGTGCGCTCCGAGAATCGAGTGCGGATCGTGGTGCGCCCCGCCCGCGAGGCGGTCGAGCTCTGTCCTCATCGGCATATCCCAACATTGCCCTACGACGACCGTCCAACCCAGGCACTGCCCGCTTTCACCGCGACAATCACCAAAAGTGCGAAATCGCGGGTTTATCACGGCAGGGTGCGAGGTCAGAGACCTGAACTTTTCCCTGTCCTCGGAGCGGCCATGCTGACGGGCTGCTCGCCCTCGCCGAATCTTTACGGGGTCAGGGCGGGGGCGTCGGCCTGCTGCGCGACGGCGGGGCGGATCCGGTACGCGTCGCCGTCGGTGGGCGGGCCCGCGTGGCCGGCGACGATGATGAAGAGCGCGAGGGCGAGTCGGAGGAACACGGCACCACTCCTTGGCCGGTGGACTCATCGTGGGCGATCGCTTACGTAGAGTAGCGGCGAACCGCCTCGCCGACGTCCGAACGCGAATACGTGTGGCTTTCAGGGGGCGCCCGCGAGGTCGTCCAGGGGGATGGTGCCGCCCGCCTCGATCGCGGCGGCGAGGGCTGCTTCGCCGAGGGACGATCGCACGGCGACGGTGACGCGGTCGACGTCCCCGCGTTCGGCCTGGGGGAGCGGGACCCCCACCGACTCCCTCAGAGCGGCGGCCCTGCCGAGCAGGAGGGCGGCCTCCTCGTGGCGGTCCTGGAGCGCCCGCACTCCGGCGAGCCCCTCCAGGGCGAGGGCGATCGCGCGCGGGTCGCCGACCCTGCGGGCCGTCGCCAGGCTCTCCAGGTGGAGGTCCTGCGCCGCGACGGCGTCGCCGCGTTGCTCGGCGACGAAGCCCAGCTCCGCCAGGATGAGGGCGGCGCCCGGCTCGCCGGCCACGTCCCGCACCCAGCCGAGCCAGTCGCGCAGGCGCCGCTCGGCCTCGTCCAGCCTGCCCTGCCGCCTGGCGCCGAGCGCCAGGCCGATCTCCGCGAACTCCTCGGCGGGACGGTTCGACTGCGCCACCGCCAGCCGCCTGGCCCGCTCGTGGAACTCCTCAGCCCCGGCGTGGTCGCCGGTCAGCAGCGCGATCCTGCCCAGCCTCGACAGCGCGTCCGGGACGGAGCTCCACAGCTCCAGCTCCTCGGCCATCCGCAGCCCGTCACGGCGTAGCTCGGCGGCCCGCTCGTAGTCGCCGGTGATCTCCGCCAGCGTGCCGAGGTTCTCCGCCGCCCGCATCTCCCCCCAGCGGTCGCCGGTCTCCCGGAACAGCTCCAGCCCGTGCTCGCCGTCCCGCTGGAGCGCCTTGAGGTCGCCGCGCAGCATCGCCAGTCTGGCGCGTACGCTCAGCGCGGCGGCCGTGCCCCAGCGGTCGCCCAGGGCCGTGAACGCGTCCAGGGCGCCGTTGACGAGCTCGTCGCAGGTGGCCAGGTCGTCGTAGCCGAACAGGGCGAACCCCAGGAACCACTGCGCCCTGGCCCTGGCTGCCGGATCGCCGATCGCCTCGAACAGCCGCACGTCGGGCGCCCGACCCTGCCCGGCCAGCATCCGCAACCCGGCCAGCCAGACCTGGGCCCGCACGTCGCCGGACACCGACAGGACCGCCTCCAGCGCCCGCTGCCCCTCACCCAGCCGTCCGCGCAACACCCAGTACCAGCCCAGCGCGTTGACCAGCCGCACCGCCTCGTCCGCCGCGCCGCTCCCGGTGCCCGCTGCGTCCCGCGCACCTGCCCCTTCGCCAGGCTCGGTGCCCGCCTCCTTCAGCGTGCCGCCGGCCGTGCTCAGGCGCACCGCCGTTTCGGTGGCGGTGCGGAGGTTGGCGCTCTCCGCGTCGAGCAGGGCGAGCCAGGCGCGCTGGCCGGGGCCGCGCAGGTGCGGTTCCGCGCGCTCGGCGAGGTCGGCGTAGTAGCGGACGTGCCGCATCCGGACGGCGGCCAGCTCGCCCGCCTCCGCGAGGCGCTCCAGGCAGTACGCGGCGACCGACTCCAGCAGCCGGTACCTGCCGCCAGCCACCCGCACCACCAGCGAGCGGTCGACCAGGCGTCCCAGCAGGTCCAGCACGTCCAGCCCCGGCTCCGCGCAGACGGACTCGGCGGCCTCCAGCGCGCACCCGTCGGCGTGCACGGCCAGCCGCCGCAGCACGACCCGCTCGGCCCCGGTCAGCAGCTCCCAGCTCCAGTCGATCATCGCGCGGAGCGTCTGCTGCCTCGCCGGGACGCCGCGCAGGCCGGTGGCGAGCAGGCGGAAGCGGTCGTCGAGACGGTCGGCCAGCTGGCGCGGGGTGAGCAGGCGCGTCCTGGTGGCGGCCAGCTCCAGGGCCAGCGGGATGCCGTCGAGCCGCGCGCAGATCTCCTCGACGGCGTCGTCCGGCGGGACGCCCGCGCGTGCGGTGAACAGCTCCACGGCCGCCTCGCGCCCGAGCGGCGGCACGCTCCACAGGGCCTCGCCCGCCACCCGCAGCGGCTCCTGGCTGGTGGCCAGGATCCGCAGATCGGGGGCCGCCCGCAGCAGCCGTCCGGCCAGCTCGGCGACCTGCTCCACCACATGCTCGCAGTTGTCGAGGACGAGCAGCGTCTCACCGGCGCGCAACACCGCCGCCAGCCGCTCCCCCCTGTCTCCCGGGACGTCGTCGCGCACCCCCAGCACCTCGGCCACCACCTCCGCCACCTGCGCGGAGGTCGACGGAGACACGCCTCCGAAGCCGCCCGAGACCGGGTGCCCTGGTCGGCCAGGTGGGTCGGTGCGCGTGGACACACCTCCGAGGCCGTCCGAGGCCGGGTGCCGTGGCTGCGCGGTGGGGTGTTGTGGTTCTCCTGGTGGTGGGGTTGAGGCGAGTTCGATCAACCAGGTGCCGCCGGGGAAGGGGCGGTCGGGGTCGGCGGCGCTCTCCAGCGCCAGGCGGGTCTTGCCCACGCCGCCCGGCCCCGTGAGGGTGACGAGCCGGTGCTCGAGCAGCAGCGAGCGGACCTCGGCGACCGCCTCCCGCCTGCCGATCAGGGGAGTGAGCGGCGCGGGCAGGTTGGTGCGGCGCTGGGCGGGGGCGTCGAGGGCGGGGTCCTGTTCGAGGATCGCCTGGTGCAGTGCCGTCAGCGCGGGCGCGGGGTCCAGGCCCAGCTCGGACGACAGGCGTTCGCGCAGGTCCGCGTAGCCGGTCAGGGCCTCGCTCTGCCTGCCCGCCCGGTACAGGGCCCGGATGTGCACGGCACGCAGCCGCTCCCGCAGGGGATGCGCGGCCACCAGGTCCGTCAGCTCGGCCGCCATCAGCCCGTGCTCGCCCAGCGCGAGCCGGGTTTCGGCGAGTTCCTCCAGCGCCACCAGCCGCTGTTCCTCCAGCCGGGCGGTCACGGGCCTGGCGAAGTCGTGGTCGGCGAACTCCGCGTAGGCGGGGCCGCGCCACAGGCCCAGCGCCTCGGTGAGCAGGGCTCGCCGGGCCTGGAGGTCGCCGGTCCGCTGGGCGCGGGACAGGAGGGACTGGAACAGGTCGGCGTCCACGTCGTCGTCGGTGGCGCGCAGTAGGTAGCCGGGTGCGCGATGGACGATCGCGTCACGGTCGCCGAGCACGCGGCGCAGCTGCGAGACCTTGACCCGGAGCGCGGCCAGCGCGTCGGCGGGCGGGCGGTCGCCCCACAGGTCGTCGATCAGCCGGTCGGCGGAGACAGGCGCGCCACGGTGCGCCAGCAGGTTGGCGAGGAGCGCGCGGACCTTGACCTCGGGCACCTGGACGGGCTCGCCACCGGCCGTCCAAGCCACGAGAGGGCCCAGCACCCCGAATCGCATCTACCCCCCATAACCCTTTCCGCATCAGACCATAACCCCGCCCCGCCAAGGTGAAGGCAGGCGGGCACGAGTTGGGAGGCCGATGGGATCCCGGGCACAAGGGGATCCCCACAACCCCGGCCCGCCTGATGAAGAGATCAACCACTGAGCAGAAGGAAATAGCGAAATGTCGGAATCTGTGTCGATCATTGGGCTTGGGCTCATGGGGCGCGCTCTGGCCGAGACCCTGCTGGCCGCCGGTCACCGCGTCACCGTGTGGAACCGCTCGGCCGCCAAGGCCGACGATCTCGTCGCCAAGGGCGCCACCAGGGCGGCGACCGCCGCCGAGGCCGTGGAGGCGAGCCCGCTGGTGATCGTCTGCGTGCTGGACTACGCGGCCGTCCACGAGATCCTCGACCCCGTCCCGCTGACCGGCAAGGTCGTGCTGAACCTCACCAACGGACGCCCCGCCGAGGCCCGCGAGACCGCTCGGTGGGTGGCCGAGCGTGGCGGCGACTACGTGGACGGCGGGATCATGGCCGTCCCCCAGATGGTCGGCGGGCCGGGCGCGCTGATCCTCTACAGCGGCTCCCAGACCGCCTTCGACCGGTACGAGGAGACGCTGCGCCCGCTGGCCAGGCCGCACTACCTGGGCACGGACGCCGGGCTCGCCCCGCTGTACGACCTGGCCCTGCTCACCGGCATGTACGGCCAGATCGCCGGGGCGCTGAGCGCGATGGCCCTGCTCCGCTCGGAGAATCGGCCGCTGACGGACTTCACCGCGTCCCTGCTGGTGCCGTGGTTGACCGCGATGGCCGGGTTGCAGCCTGCCTGGGCTGCGGCGATCGAGGCTGGGGAGCACGCGACCGAGGTGTCCAACCTGGAGGTCAACAGGGTCGGCATGGCCAACCTGGTCCGCGCCTTCGCCGAGCAGGGGGCCGGCCTCGACCTGCTCCTGCCGATGAAGAAGATCATCGACGACCGGGTGGCGCGCGGCCACGGCGCGGAAGGACTGTCCGGGCTGATCGAGGAGCTTTGACCCTCCCCGGCTGTCGAGGGTAAGGGCTGCGTGGGAGTGGGTGGTCAGGTGTCTCGTTCGCGGAACGCCGCCATCGGGATCGAGATCCACGACGGCCGGTTGCGAACCTCGTAGACCACCTCGTACACCGCCTTCGACAGCTCGAACGCGCGCAGCAGGGCCGCGTCGCCGGTGTTGATCACACCGCCTCCCTCGCGGTACCCCGTGAGGAACGCCGCCCGGTTCCGGTCGGCCCACTCGTCCGCCAGCGGCGCCAGGCTTTCGGCGTCGGGACGGTCGGCGAGCAGGTGCCTGGCCGCGTAGTCGAACGAGCGCAGCATCCCCGCCACGTCGCGCAGCGGCGACGACAGCGCCCTGCGCTCGGCCAGCGGCTGGCCGGGCTCGCCCTCGAAGTCGAGCACGATCCAGTCGGTGGGCGTGCGCATGACCTGCCCCAGGTGGTAGTCGCCGTGCACCCGCTGCAAGGGGACCTGGGTGGTCAGCTTCTGGACGCGGAAGTACGCGGCCTCCAGCGCGGGGACGTGCGGGCGTAGTTCGGGCACCTCGGTGACGGCCTGGTCGAGCTTGCGGGTGAACTCCTCGGACATCCGTTTGATGTCGTGCGCCTCCAGGACGTCCGTGGGGAAGGCGGCGGCCAGCTCGCTGTGGACGCGGGCGGTGGCGAGGCCGAGCCGCGCGGACTCGCCCTCGAAGTCGCCGCCCGCCTCGGCGGCCGTGACGGGCGGCATCGAGCAGTAGAGGTCGCGGACGCTCGCCAGCGCCAGGTCCCAGCCGTCGTTGGCGGTCGCGAGGTACTCCTGCATGATCGCGAGCGTGGTGGGGGTGCCGTCCAGGTCCTTCTCGATCCAGCCGTACGGGCGCGCGATGTGCGGGGCGTCCCGTTCGGCCAGGGCGGTGATGATCTCCAGCTCGGGGTTGACGCCGGGGATGAGGCGGCGGAACAGCTTGCAGATGTAGGCGTCGCCGTAGACGAGGGAGGTGTTCGACTGTTCGGCGCCCAGTACGAGGCTGCGCAGCGTGGTGTCGATGGTGACGTCGGGGGCGTGGCGCATCCGCAGCCCGTTGCGGGTGTCGCCGTGAGCCATGCCGTCGAGCAGCCAGCCGGTGAGGTCGGCGTCGTGGACGGCGTCGTAGACGTACTTGTCGCGGTCGCGGCCGATGAGGGCGTGGGCGAGCCGGTCGGGCAGTTCGTCGCGCTGGCCGAGCAGCAGCTGGTAGCGGTCGCCGGAGCCTTCCTGCGACACGGTGAGGACGAGATGTCTGAGGTCCGGCGACAGTTCCACGTCGGACTCGATCGACACGTTGTCGATCGGGCGCCCCTTGCCGCCGAACCATCGTTGACGATTGATCCATGCGGCAAGGAGCTCGTGAAACACGTCCTACTCCTCCTGGGTGAAGGCGGGCGGGAGAGTGAACCAGTAGAAACCATGCCCGGGAAGCGTCAAAAGATACGGAAGTTCGCCAATTGCCGGGAATGGAACCCCACCCATCGTCTCGACAGGTGAGACGCCGACGAATCTCCGCAGGTCCAGCTCCACCGGCTGCGGGAAGCGGGACAGGTTGTTGACGCAGAGCATCCGGTCGTCTCCCAGCTCGCGGACGAACGCGAGCACGCTCGGGTTCGACGAGTTCAGCTCGGCGAACTCGCCCGTCCCGAACACGGGGTGGCGCTTGCGGATCTCGATCATGCGCTTGGTCCAGTGGAGCAGCGATCCGGCGTTCTTCTGGTGCGCCTCCACGTTGAGGCCCTGGTAGCCGTAGATCGGGTCCATGATGACCGGCAGGTAGAGCCGCCCCGGGTCGCAGTCGGAGAAGCCCGCGTTGCGGTCGGGGTCCCACTGCATGGGGGTGCGGACTCCGTCGCGGTCGCCGAGCCAGATGTTGTCGCCCATGCCGATCTCGTCGCCGTAGTAGAGCACCGGGGAGCCGGGCAGCGACAGGAGCAGCGCGGTGAACAGCTCGATCTGGTTGCGGTCGTTCTCCAGCAGGGGGGCCAGCCGCCGCCGGATGCCGACGTTGGCCCGCATCCGGGGGTCCTTGGCGTACTCGGTGTACATGTAGTCGCGTTCCTCGTCCGTGACCATCTCGAGCGTCAGCTCGTCGTGGTTACGGAGGAAGATGCCCCACTGGCAGTGCTCCGGAATCTTGGGGGTCTGCGCCAGGATTTCGGAGATGGGGTAGCGCGACTCCCTGCGTACGGCCATGAAGATGCGCGGCATGAGCGGGAAGTGGAACGCCATGTGGCACTCGTCGCCGCCGCCCACCGGGTCGCCGAAGTACTCCACGACGTCCGAGGGCCACTGGTTGGCCTCGGCCAGCAGCACCCTGTCGGGGTAGATCCGGTCGACCTCGGCCCTGACCCGCTTCAGGTACTCGTGCGTGCGGGGCAGGTTCTCGCAGTTGGTGCCCTCCTCCTCGAACAGGTACGGCACCGCGTCCAGCCGGAACCCGTCGATGCCCAGGTCGAGCCAGAAGCGCAGCACTTCCAGCATGGCGTCCTGGACGTCCGGGTTCTCGTAGTTGAGGTCCGGCTGGTGGTGGAAGAAGCGGTGCCAGTAGTACTGGCCGCGCACCGGGTCGTAGGTCCAGTTGGACGTCTCGGTGTCGATGAAGATGATCCGGGCGTCGGGGTAGCCCTCGTCGCTGTCGGCCCAGACGTAGAAGTCGCCGAACGGCCCCTCAGGGTCGTGCCGGGAGGCCTGGAACCACGGGTGCGTGTCGCTGGTGTGGTTCATGACGAGGTCGGCGATGACCCGCATGCCGCGTTTGTGAGCCTCGTCGACGAGCTTCACGAAGTCGCCCAGGTCGCCGAACTCGGGCAGGATCTTCATGAAGTCCGCGATGTCGTAACCGCCGTCACGCAGCGGCGACTCGTACAACGGAAGCAGCCAGAGGCAGTCGACACCGAGCCACTGGAGGTAGTCGAGCTTGCTGATCAGGCCACGGATGTCGCCGGTGCCGTCGCCGTTGGAGTCGGAGAAGCCCCTGATCAGGACCTCGTAGAAGACGGCGCGTTTGTACCAGTACGGATCGCGCGGCTTCTCCTCGTCGAACGGGTTGGGAATGGGTGTGGAGCTCATGAGCCCTCCCTTGGGTGGCTCATGAGGGAGGCGCTTTCACACACGTTGAAGACTCCCCGCTGAATTCTGGTCTATCGTGGCGCGGCTCTTACGGTGAGGATGTGGGCAGGCTGGATGTGGGGGTCGAGGCGGACGTAGTTGCGCTGCCGCCATCGATACGACTCGCCGCTCAGTTCGTCGTCCACGACGAACTCGGCGTTCCAGTCGAGGCCGAGGGCGGGCAGGTCGAGGTCGACCGTCGCCTCGTGGGTGTGGTGCGGGTCGAGATTGACGACCGCCAGAACGACGTCGCCCATGCCGTGCCGTCGTGTGGCCGTGTCATAGGCGCCCGGGAGCCGCTTGGAGAAGCAGACCATATCCGGATGGTCGATTCGGTGGAACCGTAGATTACGCAATTCCTGCAGCGCTGGATGGGCTCTTCGGAACAAATTCAGGTGGGTGATGAAGGGCGCCAGACTGCGCCCCTCCCGTTCCGAGGCTGCCCAATCGCGAGGTCTGTACTCATATTTCTCGCTATCTAGGTATTCCTCGCTTCCAGGACGTACTGGGACGTTTTCCGCTAGTTCGTAGCCTGAATACACCCCCCATGTCGGCGAGGCGAGAGCCGCCAGCACCGCGCGGATCCTGAACGCGGGAACCCCGCCGTGCTGCAGGTACTCGTGCAGGATGTCCGGCGTGTTGACGAACAGGTTGGGCCGCAGGAAGTACGAGGTCGTGTGCGCCAGCTCGGAGAGGTACGACTCCACGTCCTCCTTGGAGTTCTTCCACGTGTAGTACGTGTACGACTGGTGGAAGCCCGCCTTGGCCAGCGTCTGCAGCATGGCCGGACGGGTGAACGCCTCGGCCAGGAAGATCACGTCGGGGTCGGTCGCGTGCAGGTCGTCCAGCAGCCGCTCCCAGAACCCGACCGGCTTGGTGTGCGGATTGTCGACCCGGAAGATCCGCACCCCGTGGTCCATCCAGTGCCGCAGCACCCGCTTGACCTCTTGGTAGACGCCCTCGGGGTCCTTGTCGAAGTTGACCGGGTAGATGTCCTGGTACTTCTTCGGCGGGTTCTCGGCGTACGCGATCGACCCGTCGGCCCTGATCGTGAACCACTCCGGGTGCTCCTTGACCCACGGGTGGTCAGGGGAGCACTGCAGGGCGAAGTCGAGCGCGACCTCCATGCCCAGCTCGCGGGCGCGGCTCACGAACGCGTCGAAGTCCTCGATCGTGCCCAGGTCGGGGTGGATCGCGTCGTGCCCGCCGTCCTCGGAGCCGATCGCCCAGGGCGAGCCCGGGTCGTCGGGCTCCGGGCTGAGCGTGTTGTTGCGTCCCTTGCGGAAGGACAGCCCGATCGGGTGGATCGGCGGCAGGTAGACGACGTCGAAGCCCATCGTGGCGATCGCGGGCAGCCGCTTGCCCGCGGTCTGGAAGGTGCCGGACTTGGAGACGCCGGCCTCGCTGACGACCGCCCCCTCCGACCTGGGGAAGAACTCGTACCACGAGCCGTACAGCGCCCTGCGCCTGTCGACCCTGATGCGCTGCTGCTTCGCCCTGGTCACCAGGTCACGCAGCGGATGCGCGTCCAGCAGTGTCGCCGTCTCGGGCAGCTGGGCGATCGACAGCCGCGCCCTGGGGTCCAGCTCCTCGTCGCGCAGCGTCGCGGAGATGGCGAGCAGCGCCGCCCGGTGACCGCAGGGGCTGTCGCCGTTGGTCATGGTGGAACCGTCCCTGCCAGGGACGGCGTTGCGGTGCGCGGCGGGGTGGCCGTTCCCCGGACCCGGGCAGTCGGCCTGCCGCACGGCCCTGGCCGCCCGCTCGAACAGGCGGGCGCCCTCCTCGCACATCAGATCGGTGTCGAGCCCGCGCGGGATCTTGATCTCGGCGTCGTGCAGCCACGTCGCGATCGGGTCGCTCCACGCCTCGACGCGGAACAGCCACTCGCCCTCGGTGGCCAGGCTGACCTGGACACCCCACCTGTCGGTGCCCGGAGCCAGCTCGCGCATCGGTCTCAGACGGCCGCGCTGCCCATCGGGCGCGGTGAGGACCACGCCCGCGGCCACGGCGTCGTGGCCCTCCCTGAAGACGGTCGCGGAGACCTCGAAGGTCTCACCGGCGACCGCTTTGGCGGGCCACTGCCCGCAGTCGACGACGGGGTGGATGTCCGTGATGGGAATTCTTCCGATCATCGCATCTCAAGGTTGCGACGGTACGCTCGGTACCGCCGGAGGCTTTCCGTGGCAGGAACGATCCTTGCACGTTAATTGCGGGCAGCAACGGATAGACCCCCGAGTGTCCCCGGGAGACCTGACATTGGTGGAAGTTGCCCCAATAGTCGCGCTTCATGCTTCTTTCCGGAAGGGGTTTGAAGGACGTTGCCGGGGGTGAAGGTCTCACTCGTCCCTCCTAGCCCATAGGGTTCGAAATCGTGAGAGCTATCCGCCGGTTCACCGTCCGCACCGTCCTACCCGCGGAGCTGGCCGCCCTCGGCGAGCTCGTGAGCAACCTACGCTGGTCGTGGCATCCAGAGACCACCGACCTGTTCGCCGAGGTCGATCCCGACCTCTGGGAGCAGGTGGGGCACGATCCCGTCGCCCTGCTCGGTGCCGTCGACCCCGCCAGGCTCGCCGAGCTGGCAGGCGACCGCCGCTTCCTGCGCCGCCTCGCCGACGCCGCCGACGACCTGCGCGAATACATGACCGCGCCCCGCTGGTACCAGACCCTGCCGGAGGCGCCCCAGACCGTCGCCTACTTCTCCCCCGAGTACGGCATCGCCGCCGCGCTGCCCCAGTACTCCGGCGGGCTCGGCATCCTGGCCGGAGACCACCTGAAGGCGGCCAGCGACCTGGGCGTGCCGATCCTCGCGGTCGGCCTGCTCTACCGTCACGGCTACTTCACCCAGTCGCTCTCGCCGGAGGGCTGGCAGCTGGAGCACTACCCGTCGCTTGACGCGGGCGGCCTGCCGCTCAGCCTGCTGAAAGAGGACGACGGCACCCCGGTCAAGATCCGCATCGCGCTGCCGGAAGAGCGCGTCCTGCACGCCCAGCTCTGGGTGGCGCAGGTGGGCCGGGTCCCGCTGCTGCTGCTCGACTCCGACGTCGCCGACAACGACACCGCCGCCCGCGACGTCACCGACCGCCTCTACGGCGGCGGCACCGACCACCGGCTCCTGCAGGAGCTGCTGCTCGGCGTGGGCGGCGTGCGGGCGATCCGCGCCTACTGCCGCATCACCGGGCACGCCGAGCCCGAGGTGTTCCACACCAACGAGGGCCACGCCGGCTTCCTCGGCCTGGAACGCATCCGCGAGCTGACCGAGACCCGCCTGTCCTTCGACGAGGCGCTGGAAGCGGTCCGGGCGGGCACCGTCTTCACCACGCACACCCCGGTGCCCGCGGGCATCGACAGGTTCCCCGTCGACATGATCGCGCGCCAGTTCGGCGGCGACAACGCCTGGCCGACCGTCCCGGTCGAGCGGATCCTGGCGCTCGGCGCCGAAGCCGATCCCGGCCGGTTCAACATGGCCGTCATGGGCATGCGGCTGGCCCAGCGCGTCAACGGCGTGTCGGAGCTGCACGGCAAGGTCAGCCGCGAGATGTTCAAGGACCTGTGGCCGGGCTTCGACCTCGACGAGGTCCCGATCGGCTCGATCACCAACGGCGTCCACGCCCCCACCTGGGTGGGGCGCGAGCTGATGGAGCTGGCCGGGCGCGAGCTGCCGTCGCTCCTCGAGCGGGCCCGCGGCTGGGAGGGCGTGCAGAAGATCTCCGACAGCGACCTCTGGGAGATCAGGGGGACGCTCCGGCGCCGCCTGGTCGACGGGGCCAGGGCCAGGCTGCGCCAGTCCTGGCGCGACCGCGGCGCGTCCGACGCCGAGCTGGGGTGGATCGACGACGCGCTCGACCCCGAGGTGCTGACGATCGGGTTCGCCAGGCGGGTGCCGTCCTACAAGCGGCTGACGCTCATGCTCAGCGACCCGCAGCGGCTGAGGAGCCTGCTGCTCGACCCCGTCAAACCGGTGCAGATCGTCATCGCGGGCAAGGCGCACCCGGCCGACGAGGGCGGCAAGAAGCTGATCCAGCAGATCGTCAAGTTCGCCGACGGGGCCGGGGTCCGGCACCGCATCGTCTTCCTGCCCGACTACGACATGGCGCTCGGCCAGCTCCTCACGCAGGGCTGCGACGTGTGGCTGAACAACCCGCTGCGCCCGCTGGAGGCGTCCGGCACCTCGGGCATGAAGTCGGCGCTGAACGGCGGGCTGAACCTGTCGATCCGCGACGGCTGGTGGGACGAGTGGTACGACGGCACCAACGGCTGGGCCATCCCCACCGCCGACGGGGTGGTCGACCCCGACAGGCGCGACGAGCTGGAGGCCGCCGGGCTGTACGACCTGATCGAGCACGAGGTGGCCGACCGCTTCTACGACCGGGGCCCCGACGGGCTGCCCCGCCGGTGGATGGAGATGGTCAAGCACACGCTGACCTCGCTCGGGCCGAAGGTGCTCGCCGGGCGGATGCTCCGCGACTACGTGGTGGGGCTGTACACGCCCGCCGCCGTCTCCGCCCGCGCGCTCTCCGCCGACCAGTACGCGCCGGCCAGGGCGTTCGCCGCCTGGAGGCTGCGGGTCACCAAGGCGTGGCCGGGCCTGCGGGTCGAGCACGTGGAGGCGTCCGGAGTCGGCGACACCCCGGAGGTGGGCGCGTCCCTCGAGCTGCGGGCCACGGTCGCGCTCGGCGACCTGGAGCCCGGCGACGTGCTGGTCGAGGCGGCCTACGGCCGGGTCGGCCCGCACGACGAGCTGGTGCACCCGTCCTATCTGGGGCTGACGGCCGTGGAGGTCGGCGACGACGGGCGGGCCCACTACACGGGCACGGTCCCGCTCGACCGCACGGGCCCGTTCGGGTACACGGTCAGGGTGGTGCCGCACCACCCGCTGGCCGCGTCGCGGGCGGAGCTCGGCCTGATCGCCGTCCCCGAGGAACCCGTCGGGATGACGAACGGGACGTTGCGCTGATCATGACCATATGAACAGTGCGCATCCAGCGGCATAATCACTCTGTGGACGACAGCGGGAACGGCCTGCGGGCAGACACTCTGGTGGCAACGGTCCGCGGTGTGCTCCCGTCGCTGACCCCGGCGGCGCAGACCGTCGCCCGCCTGATCCTCGAGGACCCGGCGATGGTGGCGCGGAGCACCATCACGGAGCTCTCCGCGGCGTCCGGCACCAGCGAGGCGACGATCGTGCGCACGGCGAGGCTGCTCGGCTTCGCCGGGTATCCGCAGCTCCGCCTCGCGCTGGCCGCCGCCGCGGCGCAGCCCGACCGGCTGGTGCCCGGCGACCTGGCCCCCGACGATCCGCTGTCGGAGGTCATCCAGAAGGTGGCCAGGGCCGAGTCCGAGGCGATCAACGACACGGTGGCCCAGCTCACCTCCGAGCGCCTCGGCCTGGTCGTCGAGGCCATCGTCGGAGCCAGGCGCGTCGACGCCTACGGGGTGGGCGCCTCCGGCCTGGTCGCGGCGGACGTCGCCCAGAAACTGCTGCGCATCGGCCTGTCGAGTCACGCCTTCCAGGACGCCCACCTGGCGCTGACCAGCGCCGTCCTGCTCAAGCCCGGGGATGTGGCGATCGGCATCAGCACGTCGGGCGAGACACCCGACGTGCTGGAGCCGCTGGGCCGGGCGAAGGAGGCGGGCGCCACCACCGTGGCGATCACCAACAATCCCCGCTCGTCCATCGCGGAGCTGGCCGAGCACGTGCTCATCTCGGCCGGGCGCGAGACGGAGTTCCGCCCCGGCGCCCTGGCCAGCCGCATCAGCCAGCTCCTCGTCATCGACTGCGTGTTCGTCGGCGTCGCCCAGCGCACCTACGACTCCTCGCAGGAGGCGTGGGACAGCACCAGGCGCGCCGTTCAGCAGTTCACCCGGAGAACGTCACATTCACGTCGTCAGCCTTGACGAACATCACCCGGTGCCCGAACTGGATCTCCAGGTACTTCGTCTGGCCCCTGACCACCTTGTGGCTTTCCAGGTCGAAGGTGACGGCCCGGTAGTACTCGGTGCTCGCCGGGCCGGCGAGGGTGTACTTCTCGCCCGCCGAGAACGTGTACTGCAGCGGGGTGACCGCCTGGTACGGGATGTCGGCCGGGTAGGCCTCCTTCTCCGGGTACGCCCTGCCGTACACCGGCACGGTCGCCAGCCCCGGCTTGGGCGTCACCACCAGCCCCATCGAGGGCACGGCGGTCGGCGCGGAGGCCGGGTTGTGGAACCACGCCTTCTGGCCGAGGTACCAGATCGCGGTCCAGTCGCCCTGCCTGTCGGCCACCGCGAAGCGTTGCCCGGTGCTGGCCCTGGCGCTGTGGTCGTACACGCTGTAGAGCGAGTCGCCGGTCGGGTGCTTGCCGATGTCCTTGACGAGCGGCGCGTCCGCGCGCGGCTCGGTGCGGAGCCAGATGGACTGCGCGCTGAGCGGCGGGCAGGCGGCCTCCGGGTTCTTGCGGTCGCAGCCGTAGAAGTACGGCTTGTTGGTGGCGAAGTCCGGCTTGATCATGACGCTGCCCGACTTGGGGCCGCCGAACTGGTGCAGCGGCGCGCCGAGCAGCTCGAAGTAGTGCGCCCAGTCCCAGAACGGGCCCGGGTCCTCGTGCATGCCCTTGACGGTGGTCGGGAGCGTGCCGGGCACGTTGTCGTGGCCGAGGATGTGCGCCCGGTCGAGCGGCACGCCGTGCCTGAGGGCCAGGTAGCGCACGAGCTTGGCCGACGTGCGGTACATCGCCTCGGTGTACCAGGTGCTGCCCTCGGCCAGGAAGCCCTCGTGCTCGATGCCGATGGACTTGGAGTTGATGTACCAGTTGCCCGCCTGCCAGCCGACGTCCTTGGTCTTGATCTGCTGGGCGATGTGGCCGTCGCTGGAGCGCACCGAGTAGTGCCAGCTGCCGGGCCACTTCGGGTCCTGGTTCAGCTTGACCGAAGGGCCGAAGTAGCCCTCCATGTCGTGGATGACGATGTAGTCGACCTTCTGGTTGACCGGGCGGTTCGACAGGTCATAGTGGCCGTAGTCGTCGTTCGGCAGCTGCTGGTACGCGGCCGGGATCCACTCGCAGGAGATCGACGCCGGGCACTCCACGCCGTCACGGCGCGGCGGGCGCAGACCCAGCTTCTCCAGCCACTTCTCGATCTTCTCCAGGCCCGGAACCGGGGGCAGCGCGACCTTCTGACCGTCGTCGGTGACCCGCTCGGCGCCGTCCTGGATGGTGGCGTAGACCTCGTCGGCGAAGATCTTGGCGGCCTCGGACTCGTCGGCGCCCGAGTACTTGGCGACGGCGCCGTACCATTCGCCCGGCTTGTCGCTCAGGGGCGCGCCCAGCGACTTCTGGTAGTCGGCCAGCAGCGCGGCGCCGCCCCTGATGTTCGCGGCGGCGTCGGTGCGGAGCTTCTCGTGGCTCTCGCCGGTGAGCTGGGACGCCTTCTCCATGGTCCGGAGCGAGGCGGGGATCTCGGTGGGCGCGGGCGTCTCGGCGGGGGCGGCCAGGGGACGGGTCTCGTCGCCCCGCGGGTCCTCCTCGCCTTCGCCGTGGTGGTTCGAGCCGGTGAAGGCGGCGGCGTCGGTCAGGTGCATGGGGCCGAACCCGGCGTCGTTGCTCGGCTGGCCCGCGTGCGCGTCCCAGCGGGACTCCAGGTAGGAGACGCCCAGCAGGACGCTCTCGGGGACCTGGAACTCCTTGGCCGCGGCGGCGAACGCCTGCTGCCTGTCGCCTGGCTCCTCGGCCTGTGCGGCCGTGATGTTCACTAAGGGCAGGAAGGCGACCACAGCGATCGCCAACGCTCTGCGCATGTACGTCTCCTCGACTGGGGGGCGTGCCGGAGCCAGCGTCGCAACATTTTCCTTCCTTGGCGAGAGCTTTGCGAAGATATTTTTCAGTAGTTAACGGCCTATGGTGTGCGGATGACGTCGATCGTGACCGGGGCCTCCGGGTTCCTCGGACGCGCCCTGACCTCGGCCCTGCTCGACGCCGGCGAGCACGTGATCGGCATCGACCGCCGTCCCCAGCCCGAGCGCCCCGGCCTGACGGTGCTCACCCGCGACCTGCTCGACGAGGGTGGTGCCGTTGAGGCGGCTTTCGCCGTCGCCGACGCCGTCTACCATCTGGCCGGATGCCCCGGCGTGCGCGACCGCGGCCCCGGCGTGGCCCGGCGCCGTCACCGCGACAACGTGCTGGCGGGTGCGCGGGTGCTCGCCCTCGTCCGGCCCGGGGTCCCGCTCGTCGTGGCCTCCTCCAGCTCCGTGTACGGAGGAACGTCCGGTGGGCGTCCCAGCCGCGAGTCAGACCCGCTCCGCCCGATCGGCGGGTACGCCCGCAGCAAGGCCGCCCTGGAACGGCTCTGCCAGGAGCGGCCCGTCACGATCGTCCGGCCGTTCACCGTCGCGGGGGAGGGGCAGCGGCCCGACATGGCCCTCTCCCTCTGGCTGGCGGCGGCCGTCGCGGGGCGTCCCCTGCCCGTCCTCGGCTCCCTCGACCGCACGCGCGACGTCACGGACGTGCGGCAGGCCGTCCGCGCCCTGATCGACCTCACCGGCGTCCCCGGCGTCGTGAACCTCGGCACCGGCCGAGGCCACTCACTGCGAGCCCTGGCGGCGGCGGTGGCCGAGGTGACGGGGGCGGAGGTCACGTTCGATCTGCGTCCCGCCCCGCCCGTCGAACCCGGCGACTCGCTGGCCGACACCCGCCGGCTCCGGTCGCTGATCGGCTGGACCCCGGAGACCGACCTCCTGGGCCTGGTCCGCCGCCAGCACGCCCACGCGAGTACCGGGCCGCCCCTCGGCCTCCCGGACGCTTCTGTAGTGTGCTGACCATGGGTGAGTTCGTACGCGTCGAGGTGGCCGACCAGATCGCCACGATCCAGCTTGATCGTCCCAAGATGAACGCCCTCAACAACCAGGTGCAGAGGGAGATCGGCGAGGCGGCCCGCGAGGTCGACGCCGACCCCGGCATCCAGGCCGCGGTCATCTACGGTGGCCCGCGCGTCTTCGCGGCGGGCGCCGACATCAAGGAGATGGCCGACATGTCCTACGCGGAGATGTCTCTACACTCCCGGACCCTCCAGGACTGCTTCACCGCCGTGGCCCGCATCGGCAAGCCCGTCATCGCCGCGATCACCGGCTACGCGCTCGGCGGCGGCTGCGAGCTGGCGCTGTGCGCGGACTTCCGGGTGGCGGGGGAGTCGGCCAAACTGGGGCAGCCGGAGATCCAGCTCGGCATCATCCCCGGCGCGGGCGGCACCCAACGGCTGCCGCGCCTGATCGGGCCGTCGCGCGCCAAGGACCTCATCTTCACCGGCCGCCACGTGCCGGCCGCGGAGGCGCTCGCGATCGGCCTGGTCGACCGCGTGGTCCCCGACCCGGAGGTGTACACGGCGGCCCTGGAGTGGGCGGCCACCTTCGTCGCCGGCCCCACGGTGGCGCTGCGCGCCGCCAAGCAGGCGGTCGACCAGGGGCTGGAGGTGGACCTCGACACCGGCCTGGAGATCGAGCGCCTGCAGTTCTCCGGCCTGTTCGCCACCGACGACGCCAAGACCGGCATGCGCGCCTTCGCCGAAAAGTCCAAGCCCAAGTTCACCGGCCGCTGACCCACCCGCGCACGCCTGCCCTGCGAGCGTGGCCCGTGGGGCGGGTGCGGGGCTTCCCCTGCCCGTCCGGGGGTGGAAATGGCGATCAGTTAACGATCTTTGGTGGCATTCTCGAACGGCGCCCTGTTAGGCGGGGGTTTGCCACTATGGTGACGTTTCATGATGCGCGTCCTGGTCCCCGTCCGGCTGCGTAAGGCCGTGCGTACGTGGTTCGATGCCCGTTACATCTCCATCGCTGACCACCGTCAGGACATCAGGGACGCCCTCTGGGAGGTCCAGACCCTGCGCCGGGAGATGGCCACCCTGCAGGCGGAGGTCGAGCGGCTGAGGAGCGCCCGGCCGCTCGCCGTCGACAGGGCGAAGCTCGACGACACCCAGCGGCTCGCCCAGGAGACCGCCAAGGCCCTCGACGGCGTCCTGCAGAACGAGGTGCTCCTCTGGCAGGCGATCGACTCGCTGAAGGCGGGCCGCGCGAGTGAGGATCAGCCGTGCGCGTGACCTGGTCGGGAGGCGAGCTGACCTTCCGCCTCGACCCCGAGGACGAGATCACCGGAAAGGCCGCCGACGAGCACCCCGTCAAGCTGGCCACCAACACGTGCACGATCTCGGGCGTCCCCGCAGACGCGCACCCCGACCTGTACGCCGTCGCCGCCTGGACCGTCGTCGCCCCCTGGACCAGGAGGAAGATCACCTTCGACCGGGCGGTGTCCGCCGAGGTGGCCGCGGCCCTGCAGGATGGGTGGGGCGTCGAGGCGGGCCCGGTGGGAGCGGAACCCCGCGGCGCCGGGGGCACGCTCGCCATCTCCTACAGCGGTGGAGCGGACTCGGTCGCGGCGTCGGCCATCTACCCCGACGCCCCCTTCGTCCACTTTCGACGGGTGCCTCACGCGCGGGTGCCCAACCGCTGGCCGCACTACCGCTCGGACGTCCTCGCCAAGCTCGCGAAGCGGACCGGCCGCGAGCTCACCGTCGTCGAGTCCGACCTGGAGTTCACCCTCGCCGAGCCGCGCCCCGGATACCCGGAGCACCACGCCGTCGCCGCGGGCGCGCTGCTGCTCGCCGACCGGATGGACCTCGGCGGCCTGGCGTTCGGCTATGAACTGGGGTCCCGGTGGCTCGGCGGCGACCGCTACCTGCTGCGCTACACGCCCGACAACCCGATGTGGGCTCCGCACGGGGAGTGGGGGCGGCTGTTCGCCGCCGTGGGCGTGCACATCGTGCTGCCCGTGGGCGGCGTGAGCGAGGCCGTCACCATGCGGCTGGCCCTGAACTCCGACCTCAAGGAGCACGTCCGGTGGTGTCTGCGCGGCACTGACGGCCCGTGCCGTACCTGCGGCAAGTGCCTGTACAAGGAGCTCATCCAGGCCGCCGTGGAGCGCCGCCCGATCGACACCCCGATCACCGCCGACCGGCCGGTGGCCCGCAAGTGGCTTCAGCCGCCGCCGTTCGGCGGCCAGGAGATGATCGAGTACGGGCTGGCCCGCGTCCCCGGCATCGAGCAGTCGCTCTTCGCCAAGGCGCTCGACCACTTCGACGCCAGCGAGGAGTCGACGAGCTGGCTCGACCACTGCTACCCGCCGGCGATCGACGAGATCCCGCCGCGGTGGCGCGACGAGGCCGCCGCCTTCCTCACCTCCAACGTCGGGCTCATGACGGAGCGCGAGATCCGCCGGGTGGAGACATGGGGCTCCTGACCCTCGCGTCGCCACCTCCCGGGGCACGGACGCGGACGGCAGAGGACCTGGCTCGCCCTGCCGGTGCGTGGGTGGAAGATTGGCAGCGTATGGGGTGTATGTCGGGTGAGGCGTGATGAGGGGTGCGGCGGATGAAGGTCTACCTGTCGGTTGACATGGAGGGCGTGACCGGGCTGACCGACCCGGAGGAGATGCACGCCGGCAAGCGCGGCTACGAACGCGGATGCGAACTGATGACGGCCGACGCCAACGCCGCCATCGCGGGCGCGTGCGACGCGGGGGCCGAGGGCGTCCTGGTGAACGACGCGCACGGGTCCACCAAGAACCTGCGCATCGACCTGCTCGATCCGCGGGCCACGCTGATCCGCGGGCCCGGCAAGGCGCAGCGGATGGCGCACGGGCTCGACGGGTCGTTCCAGGCCGCGTGTTTCGTCGGGTACCACGCGCGGGCCGGGGTGCAGCACGGCGTCCTCAACCACACGTGGATGGGCAAGGAGATCCACAACGTCTACCTCAACGGCGAGGTGTGCGGCGAGACCCGGCTGGTCGCGGCGTGCGCCGGGTTCCACGGCGTGCCCGTCGTGCTGGTGACGGGCGACGAGGCCGTCGGCGAAGAGGCGCGCGAGCTGCTCGGTGACGTGGAGACGGTGGCGGTCAAGAAGGGGATCGACAAGTTCTCGGCCGAACTGCTGCCTCCGAGCGTCGCCCAGCAGCGCATCCGTGAGGCGACGGCCAGGGCGTTGGGCCGGTTGACCGACTTCACGCCGTACACCGTGGCGGCGCCGTACACGCTCGGGGTGGAGTGGAACTCCACCGCCATCGCCGCGGCCGTGGGGCTGGTTCCCGGTGTGAAGTCGGTGGGCTCGCGGCACATCGAGTTCACCACGGACGACTTCACCCAGATCATGGCGCTGTTCGGGATCTTCGCCACCATCGGCGGCCAGATCGCCTGCGGCAGCGGCCCCTACGACTGAACGGCCACCTGGATCGGCCCCCGGGGCGTGGCTGGGCGCCGGGTGGATGTGGTGTCGGTGATGGTGGGCGGAGGAAGTGGGCGGCATGGAGGGCGCGGCGCTGACCCGGCGTGGGCTGCTGGTCGGTATCGGGGCGGCGGGCGGCGCGGGCGCGATGTACGCCGCGATGGGCGCGCTCGGCCTGGCGCCGTCCCGGCAGGAGACCCGGTTCGCGCCGCCCCAGCCGAGTGACTTCGCGCTGCGCGGGAAGGCGGCCGCCAAGGTGGTGATCGTCGGCGCCGGCGTGGCCGGGCTGACCGTCGCGTATGAGCTGGGCAAGGCCGGGTACGACTGCACGCTGCTGGAGGCCGGGACGCGCGCCGGCGGGCGGAACCTGACCCTGCGCGGCGGCGACCGGCTGGTGGAGGCCAACGGCCCGGCGCAGGACGTCCGGTTCGGCGAGGGCGTCTACTTCAACGCGGGGCCGGGACGGATCGCGCCGTGGATGGTCACCATGGACTACTGCCGCGAGCTGGGCATCCCCATCGAGACGTTCGTGAACAACAACGCCCAGGCGTACGTGCACACGAACGGGCAGACGGTCCGGGCCCGCACCGCCCGAGCCGACCTGTACGGCTACGTCGCGGAACTCCTCGCCAAGGCCACGAACACCGGCGCACTGAACAGGAAGCTCACCAAGGATGACCAGGAACGCCTCCTGGAGTTCCTGCGGCGTTTCGGCGACCTGGGCCCCAAGCTCGACTACGAAGGCTCCACCCGCCGCGGTTTCACGAAATATCCGGCGTTAGACACCGGCACCCCCATCGCGTCCCCAGGCTCGCTCCACGAGGTCCTCGCCGCGGCCACGGGCAGGGCCATCACCAACGACTTCGGCTACGACCAGGCCACGCCCATGTTCCAGCCCGTCGGCGGCATGGACGCGATCGTCACCGAACTGGTGGAAGCCGTCGGCCGCGACCGCATCACCACCGGCGCCAAGGTCACCAAGATCACCAACCTCCCCGACGGCGTCGAGGTCACCTGGGACGGCGGCCAGGTCAAGGCCGACTACTGCGTGGCGACCCTCCCGCCCCACGTGATGGCCAGGATCCCGCACAACCTCGGCGAGAGCGTCACCGCGGCGCTGAAGACCCCCGTGCCGGTGGCGGCGGGCAAGATCGGCCTGGAGTACGGCAGGCGCTGGTGGGAGCTGGAAGACCGCATCTACGGCGGCGTGACCGAGACGGACCTGGACATCACCCACATCTGGTACCCCTCACACGGCTACCACTCCGAGCGCGGCCTCCTCGTCGGCTACTACAACTCCGAGCAGAACGCGGAGCTGTACGGCGCCCTCACCCCGGAGGACCGCCGCAGGAGGGCGCTCACCCAGGGCAGGAAGATCCACGGCGACAGGTACGGCAAGGGCCTGCTGTCCAGCGTCTCGATCGCCTGGGAGCGCCAGGAGCACATCCAGGGCGGCTGGGTGCGCTGGCCCGCCTTTGATTCGTCCTTCACTCTTCTGCAACGCCCCAGCGGAAGGGTTTACTTCGCGGGCGACTGGCTCACCCACCTGATCGCCTGGCAGGCGGGGGCCCTGGAGTCCGCCCGCAGCGCCGTCACCCAGTTGCACCAGCGGGTGCTGCAGAACCCGTGACGACGCACGCGACCCCGGTGACCGCGTAGGGTCCTGGGGAAGCGAACGAGGAGATGGGATGACCTTGCACTGGGTGCCCGCGACCGAGCGGGCCGACCTGCTGGCCGAGCCGGTCGCGCGGGCCGTGGAGGGGATCGGCGACGTCGTGGTCGCCGAGATCGACCCCGAGCTGGCCGACACCGCGGCGTTCTGCGAACGCTACGGGGTGACCCTCGACGAGTCGGCGAACTGCGTGGTCGTCGCGGCCAAGCGCGGCGGCGAGACGCGCTACGCCGCGTGCATGGTGCTCGCGACGATGCGGGTGGACGTCAACGGCGTGGTGCGCAAGCACCTCGACGCGCGCAAGGCGAGCTTCGCCCCCATGGCGGAGGCAGTGGAGCTCACCGCGATGGAGTACGGCGGCATCACCCCGCTCGGCCTGCCCGACGACTGGCCGATCCTGGTGGACGTGAACGTCGCCGAGCATCCGAGAGTGGTCATCGGGAGCGGCGTGCGACGGTCCAAGCTCGCCGTGTCCGGAGCTACGCTCGCCGGGTTGAAGAGTGCCGAGGTGCTCTCCCTGGCGAACTGAGGCCAATTCGAGACCGTGGGATGGGAAACCAATGGGGCCGATCTGGACGTTGTACGAGTGGGAATGTGGCCTCATGGTTCATCTCGTGGGCGGGGATTAAGCCGGTATGGTGCTTCATGCCATGAACGATGACCGACTTGGCCCTTACCGGTTGCTCAGGCGGCTCGGTGAAGGCGGAATGGGCGTTGTG
This sequence comes from Nonomuraea sp. NPDC000554, assembly GCF_040300065.1. Classification (NCBI taxonomy): domain Bacteria; kingdom Bacillati; phylum Actinomycetota; class Actinomycetes; order Streptosporangiales; family Streptosporangiaceae; genus Nonomuraea; species Nonomuraea sp. NPDC000554. Next base: position 181,480 of record NZ_JBEPDC010000012.1, read on the forward strand.
CACCTTGCTGTCGACCCCCAGGGGCGTCAGGTGGCGGTCAAGGTCCTGCGCGCCGAGGTCGCCGGTGACGAGGTCGCCAGGCGCCGGCTGTCGCGCGAGGTCGAGACCATGCGCCGGGTGCGCAGCAGGTACATCGCCGAGGTGCTCGACGCCGACGTGACCGGTCACCGTCCGTACATCGTCACCCGTTACGTTCCGGGGCGGCCCCTTGACGAGATCGTCAAGGACGACGGGCCGCTCGACCTGCCCGCGCTGGTCAGGATCGCGCACGGGGTGGCCACGGCGCTGGCCGCCGTCCACTCGGTCGGGGTCATCCACCGCGACCTGAAGCCGGGCAACGTGCTGATCCTCGACGGGGAGCCGGTGCTGATCGACTTCGGCATCGCGCAGGCCGTCGACGCGACCAGGCTGACCCAGACCGGCATGTTCATCGGCACGCCCGGCTACCTCGCCCCCGAGATCATCGAGGGCCAGGAGGCGGGGCCGGAGGTCGACGTGCACGCCTGGGCGGGCACGCTGCTGTACGCGGCCACCGGGCAGCCGCCCTTCGGCAAGGGCACGCTGGAGATGATCTTCTACAACATCACCGCGGGCAAGGCCGACGTGAGCGCCGTTCCGGCCGCGTTGCAGCCGCTGCTCAAGGCGGCGTTCCAGCGCAACCCGGCGAAACGTCCCAAGGCGCCGGAACTGGCCGAGCAGACCGCCCGGATGCTGCCCATGCGCGCCAGCAACGTGCCCGACGAGATCTCGACCGTGCCGCGTCCCGACCGGGGCGCGCTGCCGTCAGAGCCGCCGTTCGGCGACAGACAGGCCCACAACGAGCCGCCGTTCGGTGACAGACAGGCCCACAACGAGCCGCCGTTCGGTGACAGACCGGCCTACAGCGAGCCGCCGTTCGCGCCGCCCAACGCCGAGCCGCCGTACGTCGGCGACAAGCCGCCCTACGACGTCTCCACGCCGCCGGTGACCCCCAGGCAGCTCCTCGACGGCCAGCCGCCGCGTCTGCCGCAGGGCCAGCCCGACCAGCGTTACGTCTCGCTCCTGCCCGAGCAGGGCGACCCGTGGCCCACCCGCAGGGTGACCCCCGACGAGCTGCGCCGGATGCAGCGCGAGGCCGCGGCACAGGGCTCGGCGCAGGGCAGTCAGCCCTGGCCCCAGCAGCCGCCGCAGGTCGTCAACCACGACTCCGACGTGCCCACCAGGCGGGTCCGTCCCGACGCGCCCGACTACGGCAGGGGCAGCGCGGTCCCGCCGCCGCCGTACATCCCCGCGCAGGTCCAGTTCTCGCCGGAGCCGCCGAAGACCAAGCGCGAGCCGTTCGTCCCCGCCGTGCCTCCCGGGCAGCTGTTGCAGCGGTCCAAGGCGTACGGCGTGGCGGGCTCGATGCTGCTGATCCTGATGATCGTCGCGGCGATCCTGGCGCCGGTGCTGGTGGCCGTGCTGGCGCTTCCGGCCGTGGTGCTGCTGCGCGCGGCCGACCTGGCGCAGCCCGCGCTGTCGGCCCGCAGGTCCGCGGGCTTGGCGGCGCTGGACGTGTTCAGGGTGTTCGGCCGGCCCCAGGCGCTGGCCAAGTCCGTGGGCATCACGCTCGCACTGGCGCTCTACGCGGTCATTCTCGGTCTGCCGGTTACCTTGCTGCTCACCGTGGTAGTGAAGATGCCTGAGACGAACGCGCTGGCCTGGGGGGCGGCAGTAGCGCTGTGGACCGTCTGCGCGGGCCCCGGAGTTGAGGGACCCGGGAGACAGATGCGCAGAACCCTCGCATCGCTAATACCCTCGAGAACAGGAGCGATGGTGATGGCGGGGGTCCTCGCGGCGGGGGCCGCGCTCTCCCTGATCCTCGCTTACAGCACGTTCGGCGCCGATGCGAAGGAGGCCATGTGGGCTCCGCTGGACGTTCAGCCAGTGGTGAGCCTGCTCAGCGGGCTCAAGGGAAATCCGGGGGGATGATGCGGGGACAATGGCGATGAGCAACACCGAGGCGCCCGAGCGGCTCGGGCCGTACCGGCTGGTCAGGAAGATCGGCGAGGGTGGCATGGGGGTCGTCCACCTGGGGCTCGACTCCGAGGGGCGCGAGGTCGCCATCAAGGTGCTCCACCCGCACGTGGCCGCCGACCTGAAGGCCCGCGACCGGCTCACCCGCGAGGTCGAGACGATGCGCCGGGTGCGCAGCCCGCACGTGGCCGAGGTGCTCGACGCCGAACTGGTGGGCGGCCAGCCGTACGTCGTCACCCGGTTCGCGCCCGGCCGCACGCTGGAGGACACCGTGCTGGCCGACGGCGCGCTGGAGGCGCGCGAGATCATCCGGCTGGCGCAGGGGCTCTGCCAGGCGCTGGTGGCCATCCACGCCGCCGACGTGATCCACCGCGACTTCAAGCCGTCGAACGTCATGCTGGTGAACGGCGAGCCGCTGGTCATCGACTTCGGCATCGCGCACCTGGTCAACGCCACCCGGCTGACCCAGACCGGGATGTTCGTCGGCACGCCCGGCTACCTGGCGCCCGAGATCATCCGCGACTCGGAGATCACCCAGGCGGCCGACGTGCACGCGCTGGCCTCCACCATCTTCTTCGCCGCCGTGGGCGCGCCGCCGTTCGGCACCGGCGCCTTCGAGGCGGTCTGCTTCAACATCATGGAGGGCCGCGCGCAGCTCGACCGGGCTCCGGCGTGGCTGCGCGGCTGGCTGTCGCGGGCCCTGCGGGTCGAGCCGGGCGAGCGTCCCAGCGCGCAGGAGCTGCTGCGGATGGCCAGGGCCCTCGACCCGTCGGTCACCAACTTCCACGAGACGCCGCCCGCCGGGCCCACCGGCACCAAGAGGCTGACCAACCGCACCCGGACCATGGACACCTACTCCGACCTGCTGCCGCCGGTCGAGTACGGCAGGCCGGAGCCGGTCCGCGAGGAGAAGCCGCCGCCGTACGTCCCGGCGCCCATGCCGCCCCGGGCCGCGCCGCGCACGGACCAGCGGGTCGCGGGCTACCCGGCGCCCTATCCGGGGCCGCAGACGGGCGCGGTCGCGCCCCGCCCGATGCCGCCGCCTCCCGCGCCGCAGGCACGTCCGGAGACCCAGCCACGTCCCTACAGCCCGCCGGCGGAGCGCAAGCGTTACCTGGTCGGCAGCCAGCTCGTCGGGATGCTGCTGCTGGTCATGCTGGTGGCGCTGGCCGTCATGCTGCCCGTCGCGGTGAGCGCGATAGCCGTCGCGCTGGCGCTGGTGCTGCGGGTCGGTGAGTACCTCTTCGGCGACCTGGTCAAACGCCGTCAGGTGCGCGGCAGCAGCGCCGCCGATCCGCTCCTCGCGCTGGTCGGGACGCCGTGGGCGCTGGTCAAGGCCACGCTCGTTACCCTGGTCCACGTGCCGCTCTCGGTCATGTTCGGGGTCTGCGTCTGGGGTCTGCTGCGCTGGGGCGGCGGGATGAGCGTCAACGAGGCGGCCTCGTACGCGGCGGGCGCGTTCACGGCCGGGCTGTTCGTGCTGCCGGGCGGCGGCGCGCCGCGCCAGGCCGTCACCCGCACGCTCACCAGCGTCCTGCGCTCTCCGGGCGCGGCGCTGGTCGCGGTGCTGGTGGTGGGCACCGCCGCGCTGCTCGCGGTGATGTTCGCGATGGGCCAGGAGCCGTCATGGGCGCCCTGGCAGGCGCCCGAGAAAGTGATCAAGCAGCTGACCAGGGACGCCGAGGAGAGCACGCTCGGCCTGATCACCGGAATGGTCGGCTCGTTGCTGAACTCGGTCGGCCTCGGCTGGTTGTCACCCTGGTCCTGAGTGTCCGCGCGGGCTCGTGGGGGGAGAAGAACGGGTATGAGCGAGCACCTCGGCCCCTATCGGCTCCTCTCCCGGCTCGGGTCGGGCGGCTTCGGAGAGGTGCACCTGGCGCTCGACCCCGAGGGGCGCACGGTGGCGGTCAAGATCCTCCATCCGCACGTGGCCGCCGACGGGGCGGCCATCGCCCGGCTGGCCCGTGAGGTCGAGACCATGCGCCTGGTCGACGGTCCGCACGTGGCCGAGGTCCTCGACGCCTCCCTGGACGTCGACAGGCCCTACCTGGTCACCCGGTACGTCCAGGGCAGGCCGCTCAGCGCCGTCCCGGTGCCCGTGGCGGACCTGCGCCTGCTGGCCACCGGGTTAGCCGACGCGCTGCAGGCCATGCACGGAGCCGGGGTGGTGCATCGCGACCTCAAACCGGCGAACGTGATGATGAGCGAGGGCGAGCCCGTCGTCATCGACTTCGGCATCGCCAGCGCGTTCGACTCGCTCTCGGTCACGGCCTCGGGCGCCGTGGTCGGCACACCCGGCTACCTGGCCCCCGAGGTGCTGGAGGGCAGACCGGCGGGCCCGGAGGCGGACGTGTTCTCCATCGCCGCGACCCTGGCGTACGCCGCCACCGGGCGGCAGCCCTTCGGGCAGGGGCCGGCCTCGGCGGTCGCCTACCGCGTCGTCCACCACGAGCCCGATCTGGAGGGCGTGCCGGGCTGGCTGGCTCCGCTGCTGCGCGACTGCCTGGCCACCGACCCGGCCGCACGGCCCACGGCCGCGCAGATCTGCGCCAGGCTGGGCGTGGAGGCCGCGCGACGGGCCCGTCCGCGAGCCCGTGTGGCCCGGCGTTCGCGCGACGATGACCTGCACGCCCTGGCCACCCGGGAGTGGCGGCCGGGGGAGCGGAACCGGGTGCCGGAGGCCGCGGCCAAGCACCGGGAGAAGGTGCGCAGGCGCTGGCTGGTCGGCTCGGGGTTGTTCGTGTCGCTGCTGGCGGCGGCGGCCCGGTGGCCGCTGCCCGAGGTGGCGCTCTTCCTGGTCGCCGCGTTCGGGCTGGGCGCGCTGACCGACGCCGGGGTCGCGCTGTTCTCGCGTGGCCCGTACCGCACCAGCCGGATGGTCATCGACTTCGCGAGCGTCGCCGGGGTGGCCGGGCTCTGTTTCGGGCTGAGCGCGGTGTTCAGCACGTTCACGCTGGCGCTGTTCGCGGGCACGGCGCTGGTGGTGGGGATCGTCTTCCTGGTCTCCGCCTGACGTCCGGCCGTGTCCGCGGTAGGAAACGGAACAAAGTTCGGTAGGCTGGGACGTGCTGCCGCATTTTCGTGCGAGCCCGGTCAACTGCGGGTTTGCGCGAAAGCTACTGATGGGTAACATGTCGGCGGGGACCAGGGGCAGCTCCCGGGCCACCCACTGTCACGAGCCCACGGGGCACCTGGCAGTCTGGACAGCACGATTTCCGAGCATGCGATCACGGGAGGTCGGCCACCGGCCATGAACATCGTCGTCTGCGTGAAGCAGGTCCCCGATACGGCGACCGAGCGCAAGCTGCGGTCCGATGACAAGACGCTCGACCGCGACGCCGTCGACGGCGTGGTGAACGAGCTTGACGAGTACGCGGTCGAGGAGGCTCTGAAGCTCAAGGAGGCCCACGGCGGTGAGGTCACCGTGCTCACCATGGGCCCCGCCAAGGCGACCGAGACCATCCGCAAGGCCCTGGCCATGGGCGCCGACAAGGCGGTTCACCTGAGCGACGACGCCCTGCACGGCTCCGACGCGCTCTCGACCTCCTACGCGATGGCGCAGGCGCTCAAGAAGATCGGGTTCGACCTGGTCATCCTCGGCTCCGAGTCCACCGACGCGCGCACCGGCGTGCTGCCCGCGATGCTGGCCGAGCGCCTCGGCACGCCGCAGCTCACGCTGGCCAGGAAGGTGGAGGTCGAGGGCTCGTCGATCACCATCGAACGGCTGACCGACTACGGCTACGACAAGGTGGAGGCCACGCTGCCCGCCGTCGTGTCGGTGGTCGAGAAGATCAACACGCCGCGGTACCCGTCCTTCAAGGGGATCATGGCAGCCAAGAAGAAGCCGGTCGAGACGCTGGCCGTCGCCGACGCGGAGATCGCCGCCGACCAGGTGGGCCTCGGCGCCGCCTGGTCCGAGGTCGTCGACTTCGCCGCGGCCCCGCCGCGTGCCGCCGGCACGGTCGTCAAGGACGAGGGCGACGGTGGCGTGAAGGCCGCCGACTACCTCGCGTCCAAGAAGTTCATCTGAGAACGGGGGTTTTGCTGATATGTCGGAGATTCTCGTTCTCGTCGAGCAGGTCGACGGCGCGGTCAAGAAGGTCACGCTGGAGTTGCTGACCCTGGCCCGCTCGCTCGGCACCCCCGCCGCCGTCTGGGCCGGCCCCGGCATCACGGACGACGCCAAGGCCAGGCTGGCCGAGTACGGCGCGGAGAAGATCTACGTCGCCGGTTCCGACGACGTCGTCGACTACGTGGTCGCGCCCAAGGCCGAGCTGCTCGCCAAGCTCGTGGCCGACACGTCGCCCGCCGCCGTGCTCGTGGCCGCCACGGCCGAGGGCAAGGAGGTCGCGGGCCGCCTCGCGGTCAAGACCGACTCCGGGGTCATCACCGACGCCGTGGGCCTGTCCGAGGGCTTCGTGGCCGACCAGTCCATCTTCGGTGGCGGCGTCAACGTGCACTCGAAGGTGAGCAAGGGCACCCCGATCGTCGCCGTGCGTCCGAACTCGACGGCCCCGGAGGCCGCCGCGGCGTCCGGCACCGTGGAGGAGGTGTCGCTGTCGCTCAGCGAGGGCGCGCGGGCGGCCCGCATCGTCGACCGCGTGAAGCAGGAGAAGGGCGCCCGCCCCGAGCTGACCGAGGCCGCGATCGTGGTCTCCGGAGGGCGCGGCGTGGGCTCCGCCGACAACTTCGCGATCATCGAGGGCCTGGCCGACGCGCTGGGCGCGGCCGTCGGCGCGTCCCGTGCCGCCACCGACGCCGGCTGGTACCCCCACCAGTTCCAGGTGGGTCAGACGGGCAAGACGGTCTCGCCGCAGCTCTACATCGCGGCGGGCATCTCGGGCGCCATTCAGCACCGGGCCGGCATGCAGACCGCGAAGACCATCATCGCGATCAACAAGGACCCGGAGGCTCCGATCTTCGAGCTCGCCGACTACGGCGTGGTGGGCGACCTGCACCAGGTCGTCCCGCAGCTCACCGAAGAGATCAAGAAGCGCAAGTAGCCCTCACAGGGCGCTCCTGATCCGCGCGGCCAGGTCGGCCGCCTGGTCGCGGGTCCAGGGGATCAGCCCGTTCTCCCCCATGAGCGCGTGGTACTGCTGGCGCTCGTACGGGGTTCCCGGCGGCAGCGGGGCGATGTGCCAGTGCAGATGCGCGTTGCCCTGCTGGCTGCCGAGCGAGAGCAGGTACGTGCGCTCCGACGGCACCACCGCCTCGACGGCCAGCGCCACCCGCCTGACCACCCGCATCAGGTCGAGGTAGGAGTCCTCGTCGAGGTCGCGGACCGCGTGCTCGACGTGCGCCTTCGGCGACACCAGCACGTATCCGGGCAAGGTCGGGTAGCGGGCGAGGAACGCCAGGTTCCGGTCGTCCTCGTAGAGGATCTCTTCCAGGTCGTGGGCGGGATCACCCGCCACGATCGCGCAGATGAAGCAGGGGCTGTTTCTCACGCGGGCCGTGTAGGCAGCGACGTCGAAGCGGACGCTCCTCTCAGGATCCATGCCATGATCATGCCACTGAGGAGCGCGTAGCCGTGCAGGTCCGCGGAGGCGACGAGCGCCAGGGCGGCCACCGCGGCGACCGAGGGGAAGGCCCACCCGGGGAGCCGCTCGCGGTGCACCACGAGCTGGAATCCGGCCATCGCCAGCAGCACCGTGAGGGCGACGGCCCAGGTGGACGCGGCGAGCACCAACGAACCCATGATCACCGTGTAGAAGGCGCCGACGGAGCGTTCGAGGCGGCCCTGGGAGGCGACGGCCAGGCCCGCCGCCAGGCCGCACAGCGCGATCGAGTTCCCGGCCCCCGGCCGGCCGAGCAGGTATCCGGCCGCCTCTCCGGCCGCGGCGCCCGTGGCGTACAGCAGGAGCATGCGCGGGCGGCCGAGGGCGCGCTCGGCCAGGAAGCCGAGCACTGCCAGGAACGCCAGGTTGAGCAGCGTGCCCCAGACGCCGCCGTCCTGGACGACGAGCGCGGTCACCGGCCGCCACCACTCCCCGCCGGCGATGGCGGCGGGGTCGCGCCGCAGCGCCGGCTCCAGCCCGGGGACGGCGAACTGTAGGAGACTCGGCACCGCGGTGACAGCGAGGAGCACGCTGGTGGCGATCGGCTTGGACACGCGCCAAGCGTCCCATCGACCGCCACCATCGGGGCAGATCCGGATGTACAGCCTCAGGCGTGACAAATGTCCTAGGCGGCGATGGGCTCGCGCTCCCTGGTGGGCAACGGCGTCACCGCCGCAGGCTCCTCGCGGGGCAGGAACCGGGCGGCCACCGCGATCAGCACGCCGAGCACGACGGCGATGCCGAGGGCGGTGCGCAGCGACGTGACGTCCGACAGGAAGCCGATCACCACCGGGCCCATCAGCAGGCCCGCGTAGCCCATCGCGCCCGCCTGGGCGATCGCCGGGCCGGGCGTGGCGGTGGCCGTGCCCGCCAGTGACAGCGTCATCGGCGAGACCGTCGCGACGCCGAGCCCGACGAAGAACATCGCGAACACCGCGACCAGCGGGGCGGGCGCGACCAGCACGACCACGAAGAACCCGGCCGTGGCCAGCCCGGAGACCGTCATGATGCCGCGCACGCCGAACCTGGCCCGCAGCCGGTCGCCGGTGAGCCGCGCCACCAGCATGCCGACCTCGAAGACCGGGTAGCCGAGCGCGGCCACGGCCTCGGGAGCGCCCAGGGTGTCGCGCATGAACAGGCCGTTCCAGTCGGCGACCGTCCCCTCCACCATGAAGGCGAAGAACATGATCGCGCCGAGCAGGTAGACGATCGGCGGCAGCCGGCGGGCCGTCGTCGCCGCCGACTCCCTGGCCCGGGGCTCGGGCAGGTACGTGCGGCCGATGAGCAGCATCACCGGCAGCGAGACCAGGCCGACCAGCGCCACGTTGGCGGTGAACGACAGGCCCAGCATGATCGACAGGCTGCCGACGGCGCCCGCCGAGATCGCGCCGACGCACCAGCCGGCGTGCAGACCGTTCATCAGCGGGCGCCGGTAGGCGCGCTCGACCGTGGAGCCCTGGGCGTTCATGGCGATGTCCACGGCGCCGAACGCCATGCCGAAGAAGGCCGCGGCGGCCAGCAGCAGCGGCAGGTTCGGCGCGAACGCCAGCGCCACCAGGCCGGCCGCAGTGAGGGGGCCGCCGACCCGCAGAACCGCCCTGCTGCCCTTACGCGCCATGATCCGGCGCATCGACTGCATCGTGACCAGTGCGCCCAGCCCCCACGCGAGCAGGATCAGGCCGATCGTGGACTCGGACAGGCCGAGCTTGTCGGTCAGCGCGGGGATGCGCACGGTCATCGTGCCGACCATCAGGCCACTGAGGACGAAGGTGAGGACAGCCCCGTAGCGGGCGGTCCTCAGGTCGCGGGTCATGAAGGACACCTCTCAAAGTCGTGCAGGAAGCCGCCCACGGGCACGCGGCCGCGGCGGCGAAGACAGGCGGAAACAGGAAGGGGGATCAGGCAGGAAACGGGGGGGGAGGGGGGTCAGGACGCGGCGGCGGGCTTGAGCAGCGCTCGCATGCGCGCCTCGAGGGCGCGCAGGTCGTCCTCGGAGTTGAGGTCGGGGTCGTGGCTCGCCACGTCCCACAGGCCCTCACAGGCGAGCCGGACGATCTGGGACGCCACCTGGTCGGGCTCCTCGCTCAGCCCCTCGCGATGCCATCTGGCCATCGCCTCGCGCAGCGGCGCGAGCAGGAAGAGGTTGCCCGAGGCGCCCGTGACGACGGCCCATCGTCGCAGTTTGCTGGAGCGCACGGCGGCCAGCGTGGCCCCGAGGTAGCGCTCGGTGTAGGTGTCGTCCGGCTGGGCGGCCATGAGCTCGTCGAACTCGTCGATCAGACGCTCGACCATGGCCTTGATCAGGGCTTCCTTGGTGCTGAAGTGGTACAGCAGACCACCCTTGCTGACACCTGCCCTGTCGGCCACGGCGGCCAGGGTGAGCGCGGCGGAGCCCTGGTCGCAGAGGAGGTCCTCCGCGGCGTCCAGTAGCTCTTCTCGTCTCACGGCACTACTGTACCGTCCGGACGGTACAGTAGCAAACGAGATACCCTGACCACGTGAGCGATCCGGCGGCCTACCTTGATCACGCGGCGACCACGCCGATGCTCCCCGAGGCGATCGAGGCCATGACGGAGCAACTCGGCAGGGTCGGCAACGCTTCCTCCCTGCACGCGTCCGGCCGGCAGGTGCACAGGGTGGTCGAGGAGTCGCGCGAGACCATCGCCGACGCCCTGGGCGCCAGGCCCAGCGAGGTCGTGTTCACCTCGGGCGGCACCGAGGCCGACAACCTCGCCATCAAGGGCCTCTACTGGGCGCGCCGGCCCAGGCGGCGCCTCCTGGTCAGCTCCGTCGAGCACCACGCCGCGCTCGACCCCGCCCAGTGGCTGGCCGACAGCCAGAGCGCGCAGGTGGAACCGCTCGACGTCGACGAGGTCGGCCGGGTGCGCCCCGAGACGTTGCGGGCCGCCGTCGAGAGCGACCCCGACGACGTCGCCATGATCAGCGTGATGTGGGCCAACAACGAGGTCGGCACCGTGCAGCCCGTCCACGTCCTGGCGGCGATCGCCCGCGACCACGGCATTCCGTTCCACACCGACGCCGTCCAGGCGATCGGTCAGGTGCCGGTGTCGTTCGCCGAGTCGGGCGCCGACGCGCTCACCCTGAGCGGCCACAAGATCGGCGGCCCGATGGGCGTCGGCGCGCTGCTGCTCGCCAGGGGCCTCACGCCGGTGCCCGTGCAGCACGGCGGCGGTCAGGAGCGCGACGTGCGCTCCGGCACGCTCGACGCGCCCGCCATCGCCGGGTTCGCCGCCGCGGTCCGCGTCGCCGTCAAGGAGCAGGCGGAGTACGCCCGCCGTCTGGGCGCGCTGCGCGACGAGCTCATCCAGCGCGTCCGGCAGGCGGTGCCCGACGTGGTGCTCAACGGCGATCCCGTCGACAGGCTGCCGGGCAACGCGCACTTCTCCTTCCCCGGCTGCGAGGGCGACGCGCTGCTCATGCTGCTCGACGCGAGGGGCGTGGAGTGCTCCACCGGCTCGGCCTGCTCGGCGGGGGTGGCCCAGCCGTCGCACGTGCTGCTCGCGATGGGCGCCGGCAGCGCGGCGGCCCGCGGCTCGCTCCGCTTCACGCTCGGCCACACCTCCACCCGCGCCGACGTCGACCGGCTGATCGACGTGCTGCCCGGCGCCGTGGAACGAGCCCGCAGAGCCGGGCTCAGCTGACCGCCACCACCAACGGCCCCCGCGGGGCCGGGGTCAGTTGACGAAGGCCACCACGGCGCTCCAGGACGGATCGCTCGCGACGTCCACGCGCGGCTCGCCCTCCTCCCAGCTCACGATCAGCTCCTTGGCGTGGATCGCCGCGTCGCCGGTCGGGTCGGCGTAGATGTGGATCACCCGGTGGCCCTCGGCGCTCAGGTGGGTGGCGAGCACCGCGTCGTCGCGCAGCTTGAGCAGCCGCGCGCCCAGTCGCTCCTCGAAGTCGCGCAGCGCCGCCACCGAGTCGCCGACGGGCAGGCCGAACTCGTCGCGGTGCGCGTACGGCAGGGTGATCGCGATGTGCTGGTCGAACAGCGGGTAGTCGACCGGACGCAGCGGATAGCGCGCGGTGGCGACCAGCGGCGCCCCGCTGGCCGTCTGGCCCTCCAGCAGCGCCCACTGCTCCTCCGCGTAGCCCGACGCCAGGTCGGCCACCACGGCGGGCAGGTGGGCCGCCGCCACCGCGTCGATCGGCTGGAACGTGGCGGGCGTGATCTCGCCCACCCACCTGGCGACGTCGTCCTCGCCGAGCAGCCAGTCGAGGGCGAGCAGGGCGGCGTCCATCCGGGTGTCGTCGTCGAGCTCGCCGAAGATCGGGTGGTAGGCGGCGATGTCCACCCGCGGGGTGCCGCGCGGCACGCGCAACCCCAGCATCAGTTTGTCGAGCGCGAACTCGAAGCCGCCGACGTCCAGCGTGAGGTCGAGTGCCTGCGGGTTGGCCTGGCGCGACGGGTGGAACTCCCACAGCAGGTCGGCGGGCGGCGCGGCCCTGGCCCAGCGGTGCGCCAGGGAGCGCAGCTCGGCGTCGCCCGCGGCGGTCACCACCAGCGCGTGGGCCGCGTTCCTGCCGGGCGCCACCTCCCAGACCAGCCCGGGATGGACCGCGTCCACGGCCGGAGCGACCAACTCCGACAGCTGCTCGGCCTCGCCCGCCGCCACCAGCCCGTCGACCCGCGGCCTGGACTCCTGCCACCACACCCAGAACCCGGCGATGCCGTCGCCCGGCTCGCCGGCCTCTTCCTCGTCGTCCTTGCGCCCGAACAGTCGCATAGCCGTGCATCCTCTCAGACTCAGGACCCGGTCGCGCCCGCGGAACCCGGCGATGGGCATCCCCTCCAGGACAGTACTCTGGATAGGTCATGGGACTGCGTGTGCTTGCCGCCATGTCGGGCGGCGTCGACTCCGCCGTGGCCGCCGCCCGGGTCGCCGAGGCCGGTCACGACGTCACTGGCGTGCATCTGGCCTTGTCGGCCAACCCCCAGTCGCACCGTACGGGTGCCAGGGGCTGCTGCACGATCGAAGACTCCCGCGACGCGCGCCGCGCCGCGGACGTGATCGGCATCCCCTTCTACATCTGGGACATGGCCGAACGCTTCCAGCGCGACGTGGTCGACGACTTCGTGGCCGAGTACGCGGCCGGGCGCACCCCGAACCCGTGCCTGCGCTGCAACGAGAAGATCAAGTTCGCGGCGGTGCTCGACCGGGCGCTGGCGCTCGGCTTCGACGCGGTCGCCACCGGCCACCACGCCAGGCTCGTCGACGGCGTCCTGTCCAGGAGCGTCGACCAGGGCAAGGACCAGTCGTACGTGCTGGGCGTCCTCACCCGTGAGCAGCTCGGCCACGCCATGTTCCCGCTGGGCGACTCGACCAAGGCCGAGGTGCGCGCGGAGGCCGCCAGGCGCGGCCTGACCGTCGCCGACAAGCCCGACAGCCACGACATCTGCTTCATCGCCGACGGCGACACCCGCGGCTTCCTGACCCAGCGGCTCGGCGCCGCCGAGGGGCCGATCGTCGACCAGGCGGGCGAGGTGGTCGGCAGCCACCACGGCGCCCACGGATTCACGGTCGGCCAGCGCAAGGGCCTGCACATCGACCGCCCCGCCGCCGACGGCAGGCCGCGCTACGTCCTGTCGATCGAGCCCGTCTCGAACACGGTCACCGTGGGGCCGCGCTCGGCGCTGGAGGTCACCTCGATCACCTGCCGGAGGCCGGTGTGGAACGGGCCGTCGGCGGCCGACGGCGAGCTGACGGTGCAGCTCCGGGCGCACGGCGAGGTCTACGGCTGCCGGTTCACCGAGGCCGACGGCGAGCTGCGTGTCGAGCTCGACCGGCCCGCGACGGGCGTCGCCGCGGGCCAGGCCGCCGTGCTGTACTCGGGCCGCACCGTGATCGGCTCCGCCACCATCACCGGCGCGGCCTGACCGCTAGGGAAGCGTGACCGACTCGCCGACCGCGAGCCTGCGCATCTCGGCGTCCTGCTTGTCCGACTCCATCTTCAGGTAGTTGTCGACCAGGCCGAGGCCGACCTCGTTGAGCATGCCGTCGTGGGTGGAGAAGGCCCGCGCCGGGCGGATCGCGCGCAGGTAGTCGATAGTCTCCGAGATCTTCATCCACGGGGCGTGGGTGGGCACCAGGAGGGTCGGGACGTCGACGCCGGGCACCGTCAGGGCGTCGCCGGGGTAGAAGAGCTCGTCGTCGACCAGGAAGCCGACGTTCTGCGCGATCGGCATGTCAGGGTGGCTCTTGGCGTGCCACTCGCCGAAGACCCGCACCGAGAAGCCCGCCGCCTGGAAGTCGTCGCCGTGCCTGACCACCTGGACCTTGGCCGGGACGTCCGACAGCGCCTCCGCGAGGCTCTCGCACGTCCAGATCTCCAGGTCGGGCGAGGCTGATCGCAGGCGGTTCACGTCCACGTGGTCGAAGTGCTCGTGGGTGATCAGGACGGCGTCGGCGCCGTCGAGCACCGGGCCCTCGGTGAACGTGCCAGGGTCGACGACCAGCACCTTGCCGTCCTTCTCCAGACGTACGCAGGCGTGGCCGTATTTGGTGAGCTCCATTCACCAGAGCCTACGCTTGTCCCATGTTGACGTGGGGAGCCACCGGAGTCGGGTCGCATCCGGGCGAGGACCATCTGGAAGCGCTGCGGGTCGTGTTCGGCGAGGTGCCCGAGCTGCCGTACCTGCCCGAACTGCCCGCCAGGGGAGTCGGCGCGGACATGATCGGCCGGACGGCCGCGCTGCTCGTCGACCTGCCCGTGGAGGTGCAGCCGTCGGGATGGCGGCTGGCCGACAGGCCCGGACGCGACCACCGGCGGGCGGTCGACCACCTCAGGCGCGATCTCGACGGGCTGGAGGAGGTCGGGAACGACTACCAGGGCCCGCTCAAGGTGCAGGTCTGCGGGCCGTGGACCCTCGCGGCCGCGCTCGAACTGCGGCACGGCGACAAGATGCTCTCCGACGCGGGCGCCGTCCGCGACCTGGTCGCCTCGCTGGCCCAGGGGGTCGGCGACCACCTCGCCGAGGTGTGCAGGCGGCTGCCGGGCGTGACCGAGGTCGTGCTCCAGCTCGACGAGCCGGGGCTGCCGGGGGTGCTGGCCGGCACCGTCCCGACCGCGTCGGGGTTCGGGCGGCTGGCCGCCGTGGAGGGGTCGCGGGTGGAGGAGTCGCTGGGCGCGTTCCCCGCGTCCGTCGTGCACTGCTGCGCGCCCGGCGTGCCCTTCGACCTGCTCCGCAGGGCGGGCGTGCGCGGCGTGTCGGTCGACTCCTCGCTGCTCAGGCGGCGCGAGGAGGACGGCGTCGGGGAGGCCGTCGAGGCGGGCCTGCAGCTGTTCCTCGGTGTGGTCCCCGCGACCGACGCGCGGCTGCTCGACGCGGGCGTGGTGGCCAAGCCCGCGCTGGAGCTGTGGCGGCGGCTCGGGTTCTCGCCCGAGCGGCTCGCCGAGCAGGTGGTGCTGACACCGGCCTGCGGGCTGGCCGGGGCCTCGCCCCGTTACGCGAGGGCGGCGCTGGCCGCGGCCAGGAAGGCGGCCAGGGTGCTCAGGGAGGATCCTGCAAGCGGGATGCAACCTGGCTGAGTAGTCTCCGGTTCATGATTTTTCGCACCGTAGCCGTGGGGGCGACCCTGCTGATCGCGTCCGCGGCGGTCGCCCTGCCCGCCGCGGCCTCCACCTCCGCCAATCCGGAGATCTGGAGCTGGGGCCCGATCCAGTCCGCCGACCGGGCGGGCAAGGCCAAGGGCAAGGTCGTCCTCGACCGGCCCGGGTTCGTGGTCAACGGCAAGCTGTACGACCTCCCCGGGCGCGAGGGCTGCTCGTGGCTGAGGTTCCGCTGGGTCAAGGAGGACAGTGGCAAGGGCGCCAAGACGTTCCACACCTGCTCCGGCACCAAGCAGTTCTCCTTCGGCACCGGCTACATGCTCTCCATCGAGGGCCAGGTGTGCCGGGGCGACTCCAAGAAGATCACCGGTAGGTGCTCGTCCTGGGACGGTGTCTGGGCTCAGGGCGGCTGAGTCTGTGCGGATCCCGCGCCCGCACCTCTCATCACTGGAAATTTCGGCAAAAAGTTGGATATGTCCAGGGCGAGGGTGGGGGCGACGGGAGGTGTTCCTGTCGGTGCGCGGCGATAGCGTTCTCCCAGGGTGTCGTACGGGGGTGTCGTACGAGTCGTACGGAAGGAGGCGCCGCGTGAGCGAGCGAAGCACCGAGATGGAGGGTGCGGTGACCGAGCCTGGCGTCGAGGGCGTCCCCGCGGGCGAGCCCAGCGTCGGGGGCATGCCGGTGACCGCGATGAAGCGGCACGCCGAGCTGAGCGAGCTGGTCGAGGAGGCGCGCTGGCGCTACTACGTGCTCGACCAGCCCACCGTCAGCGACGCCGAGTTCGACGCGTGGTTCGCGGAGCTGCTCGCGCTGGAGGAGCGGCATCCCTCGCTGCAGACCCCCGACTCGCCGACGCAGAAGGTCGGCGCGCCGGTCTCGGGTGACTTCGCCAAGGTGCAGCATCTGGCGCGGATGGAGAGCCTCGACAACGCCTTCACCGACGCCGACATGGCGGCCTGGCAGGTGCGCGCCGAGCGCCTGGCCGAGGGCGACCCCGGCCCGTACCTGTGCGAGCTGAAGATCGACGGCCTGGCCATCGCGCTCGTCTACCGCGACGGCAAGCTGGAGCGGGCCGCCACCCGGGGCGACGGCCGCACGGGCGACGACGTGACGGCGAACGTCCGCACGATCAAGGGCGTCCCGCACCGGCTGGCGGGCGCCGGCGTCCCCGGCCTGGTCGAGGTCAGGGGCGAGGTCTACATCCCGGTCAAAGACTTCGAGAAGCTCAACGAGCAGCTGGTCGAGCAGGGCAAGCCGCCGTTCGCCAACCCGCGCAACTCCGCGGCGGGCACGCTGCGGCAGAAGGACCCGCGGGTCACCGCCCAGCGCCCGCTGCGCATGATCGTCCACGGCATCGGCGTGTGGGAGGGGGCGGCGGAGCCGCGCGCCCAGTCCGACGTCTACGATCGGCTGCGCGAGTTCGGGCTGCCGGTCAGCGACCTGTACAAGGTGGTCGGCAGCCTCACCGAGATCAACGGGTTCATCGAGTTCTACCGGCAGCACCGGCACGACCCGCCGTACGAGATCGACGGGGTCGTGGTGAAGATCGACAGCTTCCGCACGCAGCGCGAGCTGGGCTCCACCTCGCGCGCCCCCCGGTGGGCGATCGCGTTCAAGTACCCGCCGGAAGAGGTCAACACCAAGCTGCTCGACATCCAGGTGGGGGTCGGCCGCACCGGCCGCGTCACGCCGTACGGGGTGATGGAGCCGATCGTCGTCGCGGGCTCGGAGGTCGAGCGTGCCACCCTGCACAACGCCGCGATCGTGGTCAAGAAGGGCGTGCTCATCGGCGACATCGTCGTGCTGCGCAAGGCCGGAGACGTGATCCCCGAGATCGTCGGGCCCGTCACGGCGCTGCGCAACGGCACCGAGCGCGAGTTCGTGATGCCCACGCACTGCCCCGAGTGCGGCACCGAGCTGGCCTACGAGAAGGAGGGCGACGCCGATCTGCGCTGCCCGAACGCCCGCTACTGTCCGGGGCAGATCCGCGAGCGGCTCTACTTCGCGGCCGCCCGCCGCGCTCTCGACATCGACGGCCTCGGGTACGTCGGCGCGACGGCGCTGAGCCAGCCGCTCCCGCCGCAGGATCCGGTCGTCCGCACCGAGGCCGACCTGTTCGACCTCACGCTGGAGCAGCTCATCCCGATCAGGTCTGTGGTCCGCGACCTCGACACCGGGCTGCCCAAGATCGATCCGAAGACCGGCGAGGAGAAGGTCGTCACGTTCTTCTCCAACGCCGACGGCGGGCCGAGCCAGAACGCCCTGACGCTCATCCAGCAGCTGGAGGAGGCCAAGGAGCGGCCGCTCGCGCAGGTCCTGCTGGCGCTGTCCATCCGGCACGTCGGCCCGGCCACGGCCCGGGATCTGGCCAACGCCACGCGCTCGATCGACGTCATCATGAACGCCTCCGAGGAGGAGCTGGCTGCCGTCCCGGGCATCGGGCCGCGGGTGGCGGCCACGATCCGGGAGTGGTTCGAGGTCGACTGGCACCGCGAGATCATCGAGCGGTGGCGGGCGGCCGGGGTCCGGATGGCCGACGAACCGGCTCCGGAGAAGGGCCCGCAGACCCTGGCGGGCCTCACCTTCGTGGTGACCGGCACCCTCGACGGGTTCACCCGCGACTCCGCCGCCGACGCTCTCACCAGCCGGGGCGGCAAGGTGGTCGGCTCGGTGTCGAAGAAGACGTCGTTCCTGATCGCGGGAGAGAGCGCGGGCTCCAAGTACGACAAGGCGGTCAGCCTGGGCGTCCCGATTCTCGACGAGGCGGGCTTCGGGATCCTACTCGACAAGGGGCCGGAGGCGGCCGCCGAGGTCGCGGTCAAGCCGGAGGAGTAAGGCGGCCCTTGACTGCCGTCAGCGCCGGTGGTGCTATCGGAATTAGTTAGGAAATCTTCCTATCGAATTCCGAACCAGCCTGGCCGGGCCGGGCGGAAGGGCAAGCCGTGCATCTCGCCAGATCGGGGTCGGTCCGTGCCGGGCTGGCCGTCCTCACCACGCTCGTCCTCGTGGTGTCCTCCCTCGCGGGCGTCGCCGCGCACGCCGCGACCAACCGGTACGAGGCCGAGAGCGCCACGATCTCCCGTGGCGTGCTGGAGACCACCCACACCGGGTACTCCGGCACCGGCTACGTGAACGGTGACAACGTCTCGGGCAGTTACGTCGAGTTCGCCGTCACGGCCCAGCGGGCGGGCACCGCGACCCTGGCCGTGCGGTACGCGAACGGCACCACCGCCAACCGTCCGGCCGACATCGCGGTCAACGGCGTCGTCGTGTCGGCGGCGCGTCCCTTCAACGCGACGGGGAACTGGGACACCTGGGCCACGTCCACGCTGACCGCGGCCATGCGGGCGGGGGCCAACACGGTCAGGGTCACCGCGACCACCGCCAACGGCAACCCCAACCTCGACTACCTGGAGGTCACCGCCTCCAGCACCCAGGACACCGACTACCAGGCCGAGACCGCCACGCTGTCGCAGGCCGCGGTCGCGACCAACCACACCGGCTACACCGGCACCGGCTTCGTCGACTACGTCAACACGGCGGGCGGCTACGTCGAGTGGACGGTCAACGCGCCCGCCGCCGGCAGCGCCACGCTGACCCTGCGCTACGCCAACGGAACGACGGCCAACCGGCCGCTGGAAGTCGCGGTCAACGGCGCCGTGGTCGCCGCGGGCAAGGCCTTCGCCCCGACGGCGAACTGGGACACCTGGGCGGACGTCCCGGTCACCGCGACCCTGGCGGCCGGGGCCAACACCGTCAGGGCCACCGCCACGGGCGCCACCGGCGGCCCCAACCTCGACAAGCTCACGGTGTCGATCAGCGGGCCGCCCGACACGCAGCCGCCCTCGGCTCCCGGCGCGCCCAGCCAGACCGCCATCACGTCCGGCAGCGTGACCGTGACCTGGGCCGTGTCCACCGACGACGTCGGCGTCGCCTTCTACGACCTGCACGCCGACGGGCGCGACTGCGGCACCGTCTCCGGCCAGGACACCACGGGCACCTGCACGGGGCTGGCCGCCGACGCCGACCACACGATCACCGTCACCGCCCGCGACGCCGCCGGGAACGTCTCCCCGCCGAGCCCGGCCCTCGCCGTCCACACTCCCGCCGCGCAGAACCCGTACGGCGACCCCAACCTGGTGTCCATGTTCGACGGCGCCACGCTCGACGGCTGGACCCCGCACGCCGCCGGGGGCTGGACCGTCAAGAACGGCGCCATCCACGGCACCGGCACGGCGGGCAGGGGGTGGATCTTCTACAACCGGGCCCAGGTCGGCAGCTTCCGGTGGATCTTCAACGTCCGGCAGGTGACGGGCGACCACGCGCCGACCGTGCTGATCTGGGGCACCACGGAGCCGATCCGCGACGCCCTCAGCGCGATCCAGTTCCAGCCGCCCAACGGCGGCCACTGGGACTACCGGCCGGGGCACAACAACGGCGGCGGCGACCTGTTCACCAGCTTCCCGCACACCAAATGGGACGTCCATAACTGGGCCCAGTGCGAGATCGTCGGCAACCAGGCCACCGGGCAGGCCAAGATGGCCTGCTGCCCGCTCGCGGCGGGCGCGCCGACCTGTGTCGCGGTGCCGGTGCTCGGCTTCAAGGACGTCACCGCCGGGCGGGTCGGCCCGCTGGCCATCCAGATCCACAACAGCGGCATCCAGGACGAGTACCGCAGCCTCTACGTGGAGTCGCCGGTCGTGATGCGCCCCGACGAGTTCATCACGACGGGCTAGCCGGCCGGGCCGCGGGCGCTTCCGGACCCCGGGAGCGCCCGCCTTACGGCCCGGACGGTCTACGGAGTGTTGCGTGAAGGCTACCGTGGGTGTTTTATGGGTATAAGTCCGAAACGAGAAGTGACGGAACGTACGCGCTTGGTTTCGCGAAGTGGGGTGAAGGTCGTACCCTCCCATAGTGACCTAATGGGGGTTCTGTTACTGATGACTGACCCAAGCGACACCCGCGACACAGGACCACGCGTGGGCACGCCCCTGTGGGCGTTCCTCGCGGGAGTCATCGCGATCGGCTGCACCGCCCTCGTCGTGGCGATGCTGCGGCTGGACCTCGCCGACCTGCTGGAACTGGCCAGGGGGCCGCTGTTCTGGGTGCTGGCGGTCCTGGTCATCCTGGGCGAGCTGAGGCCCGTGATGGTCTCCTCCGCCAGCGCGGTCGGCGGGACGTACCCGTCCACCATGTTCACTTTCGCCGTTCTTCTCCACTTCGGGCTGCCCGTCGCGGTGCTCATGCAGGCGGTGGGCGTCGCCATGAACGGCGTCGTGACCCGCAGGGCCTGGCATCGGGTGATGTTCAACATCGGCCAGTCGACGCTGGCGCTGACCGCCGCCACCGTGGTGCTCGGCCTCTTCGGGATCGTGCCCAGCCCCGCCGAGCCGTGGGTGCCCAAGGGCAGCGACCTGCTCGCGATCGCGCTGGCAGGGGTCGCCTACTTCGCCACCAGGGCCGCGCTCGTCTGCGGGGCCGTCGCGCTGCACGAGCGCAGGTCGATCGTGCGGGTGCTGAAGGCCACCGTCGGGCCGCAGAGCCTCGTCTACACCGCGCTGCTCGGCCTGGCCCCCGTGGTCGTGGTGGTCATGAACCACTCGCCGGGGCTGGTGCCCCTCTTCGTGGCGCCGCTGCTCGCGGTCTACTTCACCGCAACGCTGTCGATGCGCCGCGACCACCAGGCGCTGCACGACGAACTGACCGGGCTGCCCAACCGCAAGATGCTCATCGTGAGCACCGAGGAGGCGCTGGCGGAGTCCCGCCACGACGAGCGGGTCGGGCTGTTCCTGCTCGACCTCGACCGGTTCAAGGAGGTCAACGACACGATGGGGCATCCGGTGGGGGACCGGCTGCTGCAGATGGTCGCCCACCGCCTGACCCATTCCGTGCGTCCGGGCGACGTCGTGGCCCGCCTCGGGGGCGACGAGTTCGCCGTCCTGCTGCCCTCGATCAGGGACGCGCACGCCGCCCGCGAGGTGGCGGCCAGGCTGCGGGCCGCGCTGACCGAGCCGGTACGCCTGGAGGGCATGACGTTCGACCTCGACGCCTCCGTCGGCATCGCGCTCTACCCCGACCACGCCCCCGATTTCGAGCTGCTGCTCCAGCGCGCCGACGTCGCCATGTACCTGGCCAAGGAGGGACGGACCGGGGTCGAGCTGTACCAGCCCGACAAGGACCGCAACTCGCCCGAGCGGCTCAACCTGCTCGGCGACCTGCGCCGCGCCGTCGACAACGGCGAGCTCAAGCTGCACTACCAGCCCAAGGTCGCTCTCACCAACGGCACCGTGCACGGCGTGGAGGCGCTGCTGCGCTGGCGGCACCCGGTGCTCGGGCCGATCGCGCCGTCGGAGTTCATCCCGCTGGCCGAGCAGTCGTACCTGATGCGGCAGCTCACCGAGTACGTCATCGAGGCGGCTCTGGGGCAGGCGGACCGGTGGTGGCACGCGGGCCTGCGGGTGCCGATCTCGGTCAACATCTCCGCCCGCGACCTGCTCGGCTCGGCCCTGCCCGAGCAGCTGGAGGCGGGGCTGACGAAGTTCGGGCTGCCGCCGGAGGCCATCCAGCTGGAGGTCACCGAGCGCATCCTGATGGGCGACCAGGCCTACACGCACGAGACGATCAAGGCCCTGGCGGCGCTCGGCATCTCCCTGGCCCTGGACGACTTCGGCACCGGCTACTCCTCCCTGATCAGGTTGCAACGGCTGGCCGTCTCCGAAGTCAAGATCGATTCGTCGTTCGTCCGGCGCATCGCCGAGTCCCAGGACGACGACCGCATCGTCCGCTCCATCGTCGACCTCGTCCGCTCCCTGGGGCTGCGCTCGGTGGCCGAGGGCGTCGAGTCGGACGAGGTGGCCATGCGCCTGGCGGACATGGGCTGCGACCTGGGCCAGGGTTGGCTGTTCTGCGAGGCGATGCCCTCCGCCGACGCCACGGTCTGGCTGCGCGAGCACTTCGACGCCACACCGGGGGCGGGAGTCAACTACCGCACCGAAGTCACCCAGACGGCCTGAAGTATAGGAGTACACTTCGTCGAAGTACACTCCTATCTTTTGGGGTCCTGTGATCGCGAAGCCTGAGCGCATCTTCGCCCGCGACTTCGAGTGGCGGCACCTGGCGAGATTCGCGGCCAGGATCGGCCGGCGACCTCAGCTGGGAATCCTCAGCGGGCGGCGCCGCCAGGGAAAGACGTTCCTGGTGGAGGCACTCGCCAGGGAGACAGGGGGCTTCTACTTCGGGGCCACAGAGGCCACCGAGACGGAGTCGCTGAGCCTGTTCTCGTCCGCGCTGGCCGAGCACGTCGACGCCCCGGTGCCGTACCGGTTCGCGAGCTGGGACGAGGCGATCCGGCAGCTCTTCGCGATCAGCGCCGAGCGGCGCGAGGTGATGGTGATCGACGAGTTCCCCTATCTGAGCAAGGTCTCGCCTGCGCTCCCCTCGATCATCCAGCGGGAGATCGACCGTGCGATCGCCACGGACACCCCTGTCTCCCTGCTGCTGTGCGGCTCGGCGATGTCCGTCATGGGGCGCTTGCTGGCCGGGAACGCGCCACTGCGCGGCCGCGCTTCGCTGGAGCTTGTGGTGCGTCCGTTCGACTACCGTCTTGCGGCGAGATACTGGGGGCTGGATGACGCGCGGCTGGCCGTGCGGACCCATGCGGTGGTCGGCGGCACACCCGCCTACCTCCGGTTCGTCGACGGCGACACGCCCGCAGGCCCTGATGATTTCGACGACTGGGTGCAGCGTGCCGTCCTGGACCCGGGTACGCCGCTGTTCCGTGAAGCCCGCTACCTGCTGGAGGAAGAGGCGGACGTGCGCGACTCCGCCCTCTACCACTCCGTGCTCGCCGCCGTGGCGAACGGCAACGGTACCCGTGGCGGCATCGCGGCCTACATCGGACGCAAGGCCGCCGACATCGGCCACCATCTCAACGTGCTGGAGGACAGCTGCCTGCTGCGCAGAGAGCCGGACGCCTTCCGCTCCTCGCGCTCGGTCTACCACGTCAGCGAACCGTTGATCAACTTCTACCAGGTGGTCATGCGTCCCCGGTGGGGGTTGCTGGAGAGCGGCAGGGCGGCCGCCGTGTGGCAGGACTCTCGCAAGCGATTCGCCGACCAGGTGCTTGGGCCGCACTTCGAGGAGCTGTGCCGTCAGTTCGCCCGGGTCGAGGACGTCTTCGGGGAGTTGCCCGGCGAGGTGGGCGCGGGCGTGGTCGCCGACTCGGCGCGCCGCGAGCAGATCGAGGTGGACGTCGTCGTGTTCGCCCCCGCCCTGCCCGGCGAGCCTCGGCGGATCGTCTCGCTGGGTGAGGTGAAGTGGGGCAGGACGATGGGGGCCGTCCACGTCTCGCGCCTCAGGAGGGCCAGGGAGCTGCTCGCGGCCAAGGGGTACGACGTGCGTGACACCGTCCTGGCCTGCTACAGCGGGGTGGGGTTCGACGCGGCGCTGCGGTCGGAGCGGGACGTCCGGTGCGTCGGGCTGGGGGAGTTGTACGGGTGACCTGTGTTTCCAGGTGGTTAATGGTTCGGAGGCGTCCCGTCAAGGCCCCTAGGATGTGAGTGTCCAAACTCCATCCACGAAACGGGTTCAACGACTCATGTCCGCCATAACCCGCGACGAGGTCGCGCACCTGGCCCGGTTGTCCCGGCTGGCGCTCAGCGACGACGAACTCGACCACTACGCCACGCAGCTCGATGCCATCATCGAGTCCGTCGCCAAGGTAGCCGAGGTCGCCGCCGAAGACGTCCCACCTTCGTCGCACGCGCTCCCGCTGACCAATGTCTTCCGTGCCGACGAGGTGCGACCGTCCTTGACGCCCGAGCAGGCCCTGTCCGGCGCTCCCGCCGTCGAGGACGACCGCTTCCGGGTGCCGCGCATCCTGGGGGAGGAGGCATGAGTCTGATCAACAAGACCGCCGCCCAGCTGGGTGAGCTGATCGCCAAGGGCGAGGTGTCCGCCGTCGAGGTCGCCGAGGCCCACCTCGACCGGATGGCCGAGGTCGAGCCCAAGATCCAGGCGTTCCTGCACGTCGATCGTGAGATCACGCTCGACCAGGCGCGGGCCGTCGACGCGCGGCTGCGGGCAGGGGAGAAGCTCGGGCCGCTGGCCGGGGTCCCGATCGCGCACAAGGACATCTTCAGCACCAACGACATGCCGACCACGGCCGCGTCCAAGATCCTGGAGGGGTGGCGCCCGCCGTTCGACGCGACGGTCACCCGCCGCCTGCGCGAGGCCGGCCTGGTCATCCTGGGCAAGACGAACCTGGACGAGTTCGCCATGGGCTCCTCCACGGAGAACTCCGCCTACCAGGTGACCCGCAACCCGTGGGATCTGGGCCGGATCCCCGGCGGTTCCTCCGGCGGCTCCAGCGCCGCGGTGGCGGCCTACGAGGCGCCGCTGTCCACCGGCACCGACACGGGCGGCTCCATCCGGCAGCCCGCCGCGGTCACGGGCATCGTGGGCATGAAGCCCACCTATGGTGGCTCGTCCCGCTTCGGGCTGATCGCGTTCGCCAGCTCGCTCGACACGCCCGGCCCGTTCGCCAGGAACGTCCTCGACGCGGCGCTGCTGCAGGAGGCGTTCTCCGGCCACGACCCGCTCGACTCCACCTCCATCGACGCGCCGGTGCCCTCGGTGGTCGAGGCCGCCAGGAACGCCGACATCGCCGGCATGCGGATCGGCGTCGTCAAGGAGTTCGGCGGCGAGGGCTACCAGCCCGGCGTGCTGGCCCGCTACAACGAGGCCGTCCAGCTGCTGGAGTCGCTCGGGGCGAAGGTCGTCGAGATCTCCTGCCCGTCGTTCGTGACCGCACTGCCGGCCTACTACCTGATCGCGCCGTCCGAGTGCTCGTCCAACCTGGCCCGCTTCGACGCCATGCGGTACGGCCTGCGCGTCGGCGACGACGGCACCCGCAGCGCCGAGGAGGTCATGGCCCTGACCCGGGCCGCCGGCTTCGGTCCCGAGGTCAAGCGGCGCATCATGCTCGGCACGTACGCGCTGTCGAGCGGCTACTACGACGCCTACTACGGGCAGGCGCAGAAGGTCCGTACGGTCATCTCCCGCGAGTTCGAGGCCGCCTTCCACCAGGTGGACGTCCTGGTCTCGCCGACGACCCCGACCACGGCGTTCCCGATCGGCGAGCGTGCCGACGACCCGATGGCCATGTACCTGGCCGACCTGTGCACGATCCCGTCCAACCTGGCGGGCAACGCGGCCATCTCGGTGCCGTGCGGCCTGGCCGACGAGGACGGCCTGCCGGTCGGCCTGCAGATCATGGCCCCGGTGCTGGGCGACGACCGCTGCTACCGGGTCGGCGCCGCCGTCGAGAAGGCCCTGGAGAGCCGCTGGGGCGGCCCGCTGCTGAAGGAGGCTCCGGCACTGTGACCACGATGATGGCCTACGACGAGGCGCTCGACCGGTTCGAGCCGGTGCTCGGGCTGGAGACCCACGTCGAGCTCGGCACCGCGTCCAAGATGTTCTGCGGCTGCCGCACGACGTTCGGCGCGCCGCCCAACACGCAGGTCTGCCCGACCTGCCTGGCGCTGCCCGGGTCGCTGCCCGTCGCCAACGCCCAGGCGATCGAGTCGACGATCCGCATCGGCCTGGCGCTGAACTGCTCCATCGCTGAATGGTGCAGGTTTGCCCGGAAGAACTACTTCTATCCGGACATGCCGAAGAACTACCAGATCTCGCAGTACGACGAGCCGCTCTGCTTCGACGGCTACCTCGACGTCGAGGTCAACGGCGAGACCGTGCGGATCGAGATCGAGCGGGTCCACCTGGAGGAGGACACCGGCAAGTCCACCCACATGGGCGGCGCCACCGGGCGCATCCACGGGGCCGACTACTCGATCGTCGACTACAACCGGGCCGGCATTCCGCTGGTCGAGATCGTCACCAAGCCCATCCCCGGCACCGACCGGCTGGCGCCCGAGGTGGCGAAGGCCTACGTCACCGAGCTGCGCGAGATCATGCGCTCGCTGGGCGTCTCCGACGTGCGGATGGAGGAGGGGTCGCTGCGCTGCGACGTCAACGTCTCCCTCATGCCGCGCGGCTCGTCCGAGTGGGGCACCCGCACCGAGACCAAGAACGTCAACTCGCTGCGCAGCGTCGAGCGGGCGGTGCGCAGTGAGATCGAGCGGCAGGCCGCGGTCCTCGCCGACGGCGGCCGGATCGTGCAGGAGACCAGGCACTTCCACGAGGACTCCGGCACCACCACGTCCGGCCGGTCCAAGGAGGAGGCGCAGGACTACCGGTACTTCCCCGAGCCCGACCTGGTGCCGATCGCGCCCGACACCGCCTGGGTGGCCGAGCTGAAGGCGAAGCTGCCCGAGCTGCCGTCGGTCAAGCGCAAGCGGCTGCAGGCCGAGTGGGGCCTGTCTGACCTCGACATGCAGGCCATGCACAACGCCGACGCGATCGACCTGGTCGAGGCCACGGTCACCGCGGGCGCGCCGGCCGCCGACGCGCGCAAGTGGTGGATGGGCGAGCTGGCGCGGCGCGCCAACGAGACCGGCGTGGCGCTGGCCGACCTGCCCATCACGCCCGCACAGATCGCCCGCGTCACCGAGCTGGTGGCCACCGGGGCGCTCAACGACAAGCTCGCCCGCGAGGTGCTCGAGGGTGTGCTGGCCGGGGAGGGCACGCCCGACGAGGTGGTCGAGAAGCGCGGCCTGCAGATCGTCAACGACGAGGGCGAGCTGGCGGCCATCATCGACGAGGTCCTGGCAGGCAACGCCGACGCCGCCGAGAAGGTCCGCTCCGGCAAGATCGCCGCGGTGGGTGCGCTGGTCGGGGGCGTGATGAAGGCCAGCCGTGGCAAGGCCGACGCGGCCCGCGCCCGCGTGCTGATCCTGGAGAAGCTGGGCGTCTCCGAGTAGGTTCCGCCGCTTTCAGGGGCTCTGTCACTTCGGTGGCGGGGCCCCTTCGCGTTTCTCCGGGGTCACCAGTGCCAGGAGGCGGTCGATGAGGTGTTCGTCCTCCGGTGACTGTTCCGCGGCCCAGCCGATGGCGTTGGCCAGCTTGAGGAGATCGGCGACGGCGACGTGCGAGGGGGCCGTGCGGGCCAGGAGCGCCTCGCCGGTCGCCAGGATGTCGTCGTGGCAGGCCGCCAGCGCGGGGGCCGCGCCCGCCATCTCGATCGCGACCAGCCCGCGCATCGCCGTCGCGTGCACCGCAACCGCCCGCAGCCACGTCCGCAGGGCCTGGTCCGGTGCGGGGTGTTCCAGCAGTTCCCGTCCCCGGGCGCAGAGCGCCTCCACGTCGTCCCTGATGACCGCGACCAGCAGGTCCTGCAACGAGGGGAAGTGCCGGTAGAGCGTCCCGGCTCCGACCCCGGCCCGCTGGGCGATCTGGTTGAGGGACGCGCCGGGGCCGTGCTCGGTGAGGACCTCCCGGGCGACCTCCATGATCCGCTCCCGGTTGCGACGAGCGTCGGCACGCATGGGACTCCCGAAGTTGCTAAGCGGAGAAGCTCTCCATATCCTAGCCGAACAGAAACCGGAGAGGTTCTCCGGTTCTGTTTTGGAGGAGGAGACCACATGCGCATCGGAATCTCCATCGGCGACGTGCGCGGCCCCGCGACCCTGGACGAACTGGCCGCCCAGGTGCGCACGGCGGCCGAGCTGGGCTTCGACACCGCCTGGTCAAGCCAGGCGTTCGGCTGGGACGCCCTCACCTCGCTCGCCGTCGTCGGCAGCCAGGTGCCGCGCATCTCGCTGGGAACCGCTGTGGTCCCCGTGCCGCAGCGGCACCCGCTCGTCCTGGCCGGTCAGGCCCTGAGCGTCCAGGCGGCCACCGGCAACCGCCTCACGCTCGGCATCGGGGCGGGTATCGGGGCGATGGTCCGGACGATGTACGGGCTTCCCGCCGACCGTCCCGTCGCCCGCATGCGGGAGTACCTGACCGTCCTGGCCCCGCTCCTGCGCGGCGAGACCGTCGAGCACCGGGGCGAACTGCTCACCGCCTCCGGGGCCGCGGCGGTGCCCGGCGCCGAACCGCCGCGGGTGCTCCTGGCGGCGCTCGGCCCGGCCATGCTCCGGCTGGCGGGCGAGCACGCCGACGGCGTCGTGACCTGGATGACCGGCCCCAGGACGCTCGCCGAGCACATCGTGCCGTCCGCCACCAAGGCGGCCGAGTCCGCGGGACGTCCCGCGCCGCGCGTGGTGGCCGGGCTCGTCGTCTGCGTCACGGGCGACGAGACGGGCGTGCGGGGTCGTGTCGCGGAGGCGTTCGCGCTGGCGGGGCAGGTGCCCGAGTACCGCGCGATGCTGGACAGAGAGGGCGTCGCCGGGCCTCAGGACGTGGTCATCGTGGGGGACGAGACGGCTGTGGCCGTCCAGCTCGCCAGGCTGGCGGACGCCGGCGTCACGGACTACCTCGCCTCGCCGTTCGGCACCCCGGAGGAGCAGGACCGCACCACACGCGCCCTCGCGGCCCTCCTGTGACCCAGCGTCTGTTCTGGGCGGTCAGGCTTCGAGACGGGCGAGAACGGACACAGGGGCCGCCCGGCGACGCCGGTGGCGGCGGTGACGGGGGGTGCCCCCCGCACGGCGCGGCCCGAGCCGGTTCGCGCGTGGCGCGCTCGTCGTGCGGGCCATGCCGTTGAGCCCCCGGCCTCCAAGCGGAGGCCGGGGGGTCAGTGCTGGTTGGTCTCCTCTCGGGAGGCCGGGGCTTCGGCGGTTCGGCGGGCCAGGAGCTTCCTGAAGAGCGGGGTCAGCAGGGCCCCCGCCGCCAGGAGCAGCAGGATCACCGCCATCGGGCTGCTGACCAGGACGGTCACGTCGCCCGCGCCGATCGCCAGCGCCCGCCTGAGCTGGATCTCCGCCATCGGCCCGAGGATCAGGCCGATCACGGCGGGCGCGATGGGCAGGCCGAAGCGCCGCATCGCGAATCCCAGCATGCCGAGCACGAAGAGCACGATCAGGTCGACGACCGTCCCGTTCAGCGCGTAGACGCCGAGCGCGGCGAACAGCACGATCCCGGCGTACAGGTACGGACGGGGGATGCGCAGCACCCGCGCCCACAGCGGCGCCAGCGGCAGGTTCAGCACGAGCAGCATCGTGTTGCCGATGAACAGCGACGCGATCATGCCCCAGACCAGGGCCGGGTTGTGGTCGAACAGCTGCGGGCCCGGCTGCAGGCCGTACTGCTGGAAGGCGGCGAGCATGATCGCGGCCGTCGCGGACGTGGGCAGCCCCAGCGTGAGCAGCGGCACCAGGGTGCCCGCGGCGGAGGCGTTGTTGGCCGCCTCCGGCCCTGCCACGCCTTCGATGGCGCCCTTGCCGTACTCCTCGCGGGCGACGCCGCGCGCCAGCCGCTGCTCGGTCGCGTACGACAGGAACGTGGGGATCTCCGCGCCGCCGCCGGGCAGCGCGCCGAACGGGAAGCCCAGGGCGGTGCCCCGCAGCCACGGCAGCCACGACCTGCGCCAGTCGGCCTTGCCCATCCAGGCCCGGCCCACCGGCACCACCTCGGGTGTCGAGTGCCGCAGCCGCGAGGCCACGTACAGGGCCTCGCCGAGGGCGAACAGGCCGACGGCGACGATCACCACGTCCACGCCGTCGAGCAGTTGCGGGACGCCCAGCGTCAGGCGTGCCTGCCCGGTCTGCTGGTCGATCCCGATCAGCCCGATGACCAGGCCGATCCCCAGCGACGCGAGGCCGCGCACGATGGAGCGCGACAGCACCGACGACACCGCGGTGAAGGCCAGGACGGCCAGCGCGAAGTAGTCGGCGGGGCTGAACGAGATGGCGAAGCTCACCACCGCGGGCGCCGCCACGACCAGCAGCGCGGTCGCGATGGTGCCCGCCACGAACGAGCCGATGGCGGCCGTGGCGAGGGCCTGTGCCGCCCTGCCGCGCCTGGCCATCTTGTTGCCCTCCAGCGCGGTGATCATCGAGGACGACTCACCGGGCGTGTTGAGCAGGATGGACGTGGTGGATCCGCCGTACATGCCGCCGTAGTAGATCCCGGCGAACATGATGAAGGCGCTGGTCGGAGGGACGGTGAAGGTGATCGGCAGCAGCAGCGCGACGGTCATGGCCGGGCCGATGCCGGGCAGCACGCCGACCAGCGTGCCGAGGGTGACGCCGATCAGTGCGTACATCAGGTTGACCGGGGTGAGCGCCGCGGCGAACCCGTCCATCAGGAGCTGGAACGACTGCACCTAGAGCACCCCCTGCAGCAGCCCGCCGGGCAGCGTGACGCCCAGGCCCTTCACGAACAGCAGGTACGTGACGAGCCCGACGATCACGCCGACCACCGCCGCGCGCACCTTGTGCTCGGCGCCCAGGGCCAGTGACAGGCCGAAGAACAGCAGGCTGGCGGCGATGACCCAGCCGAGCGGGTTCAGCAGCGCCGTGAAGGCCAGGAAGATGCCGCTCACCAGGCCGACGCTGCGCCAGTCGGCGGGTGCGTCGACGTCCACGTCCTCGCTCTCCTCGGGGTCGCCCCGGCCGCCGCGCAGCACGTCGGCCACGTAGAACAGGCCGATGACGATCATGGAACCGCCCACCAGCATCGGGAAGAACCGCGGCCCGAGACCGAGCTGGGAGGCGGCGGCGGAGACGTCCAGCGTGCCGAGCACGACGAAGACGCCCAGGCCGAGCACCACCAGCGCCAGCCCCAGCTCGGGCCGCCACCATCGCCGCTTCGCGACGTCCTGAGGCGTGGACATCAGGAGACGACGCCCAGTTCGGCGATGATGCCCTTGACCCGGGTCTCCTCGGAGGTGAGGAAGTCGGTGAACTGCTGGCCGGTCTGGAACGAGTCGATCCAGCCGTTCTTGGCCACCGCGTCCTTCCACGTCTGCGAGTCGTGCATCTTGGTCACCAGGTCGGTCAGGGCCTTCTTGTCGGCGTCGCTGAGCCCGCCGGGGGCGACGAAGCCGCGCCAGTTGGCCAGCTCCACGTCCAGGCCGCCCTCCTTGATGGTGGGCGCGTCGAGTTCGGCGATGCGCTGGGCGGAGCTGACGCCGAGCGCGCGCAGCTTGCCGGACTTGACGTGCTCGGCGAACTCGCCGGCGCCCGAGATGCCCGCTGTCACGTTGTTGCCGAGCAGCGCGTTGAGCGCCTCACCGCCGCCGGAGTGCGCGATGTAGTTGACCTGCTTCGGGTCCACGCCCGCGGCCTTGGCCATCAGTCCGGCCAGGATGTGGTCGGTGCCGCCGGCGGAGCCGCCCGCGATGGAGACCTTCTTCGGGTCGGCCTTCCAGGCGGCGACGAGGTCGGCCAGCGACTTCAGCGGCGAGTTAGCCGGGACGACGACGAGCTCGTACTCCTCGGTCAGCTTGGCGATCGGCGTCGTCTGCGCCAGCGTGACCTTGGACTTGTTCTGCTCGATGGCTCCCACCATGACCAGGCCCATGGTCATCAGCAGGTTGCCGTTGCCGTTCTCGCCCGCGAGCTGCGCCAGGCCGATCGTGCCACCGGCGCCGGGCACGTTGAAGACCTCGACCTTGCGCTTGGGATCGGCGGACTTGAGGGCCTGCTCGGCGGTGCGCGACGTCTGGTCCCAGCCGCCGCCGGGCGCGGCGGGCGCCATGATGCGCAGCGCGCTGGTGCCTCCGCCGGAGGAGCCGGTGTCGCCGCAGCCGGTCAGCGCGGCGACGGAGAGCGCCGCGAGAGCGGCGAGTATGCGCAGACGCATGATCACTCCAAAGGGGGGATTTTCACGTTGTGAAATCTGGATGGTGAGGTGGGCACCCCCACGGAGTCGAGGGTTTGTGTGATTGCCGCCATATAGGTCGTATTGGTCGCGACCCCGCCGTGACCTGGGCATGTTTCCATGAGCCAGGTGAGACGGGTTATTGACGCCTCCCTGGGGACCCAGCTGTTCGTCCTCCAGATGGTGATCGTGCTGCTGGCCGTCGGCGGCACGGCCGGCGTGTGGGCCAAGCACACGCGCAGCCAGCTCGACTCGCTGCACCAGCAGCGGGCGCTGGCCATCGCGCAGGCGGTGGCGGGGCTCCCTCAGGTGCGCGACGCCTTCAACATGAAAAATCCGGAATCGGTGCTGCAGCCGCTCGCCATGAGCGTCCAGGCCGAGACGGACGCCGACTACGTGGTCATCGCCAACGCCTCGCAGACCCGCTACGCCCACCCCAACACCGCCCTGATCGGCAAGAAGCTGTCGACCGACGGCACCAGCGTGCTCAGGAGCGGCAGGAGCTGGGTCGGCACCGAGACGGGCACGATCGGCACCACGGTCAGGGGCAAAGCGCCGATCTTCGACGAGTACGGGCGGGTCATCGGCCTGGTGTCGGTCGGCGTCCTGCAGACCACGGTCAACAGCCAGGTCGCGGGGGCGCTGCCGCCGCTGTTCTGGACCGCGCTGGCCGTCCTGCTCATCGGGCTGACGGGAGCCGCGTTGATCACCGCGCGGGTGCGCAGGCAGACGTTCGGCCTGGAGCCGCGCGAGATCGCCGGGCTGCTGGAGCAGCGCGAGGGCGTGCTGCACGGCGTCAAGGAGGGCGTGCTCGCGCTGGACCTCGCGGGCCGGGTGACGCTGGTCAACGACGCGGCCCGCGAGCTGCTCGGCGACGTCGGCGCCGACCTGACCCAGATGCCGGTCTCCGACCGCATGCGCGACGTGCTGGGCGGTGCCGACCCCGGCGAGGACCGCGTCGTCCTGCACCGCGACCGGGTGCTGGTGCTCAACCGCACCCCGGTGTCGGTACGCGGCCAGCATCGCGGCTGGGTGGTGACCTTGCGCGACCGCACCGAGCTGGTCCGGCTGGCCCGCGAGCTGGACGACACCAGCAGCGCCACCGAGGCCCTGCGCGCCCAGGCGCACGAGTTCGCCAACCGCATGCACACCGTGGTCGGCCTGCTGGAGCTGGGCGAGCACGAGGCCGCCATCAGCTTCATCACCCGCACCACCCGCAGCGCGTACGCCACCGGCCTGCGCGAACGCGTCCAGGACCCGACGCTGGCCGCGCTGCTGCTCGCCAAGTCGGCCGAGGCGGCGGAGCGCGGCGCCCGGCTGGTCCTCTCGGACGACTCGGACGTGCCGCGAGGGGCGCTCGGCGACCCGCAGGACGCGGTCCTGGTCGTCGGCAACCTGGTGGCCAACGCGATCGACGCGCTCGACGGAGTGGAGGGGACGATCGAGGTATCGGTGCGGGCCGGCGCGGAGGGCCTGCACGTCCGGGTCGGCGACTCGGGCCCCGGCATCGCGCCCGAGCTGGTCGAGGAGGTCTTCAGGGAGGGCTTCACCACCAAGGCGGCCCATTCGGGCCCGCGCGGCCTCGGCCTGGCCCTCACCAGGCAGGCGTGCCTGCGCAGGGGCGGCTGGGTGCGGGTGCGCAACGCCGACGGCGCGGTCTTCACGGCCCTGCTGCCGACGCCGGTCGGGGCGGTGACCACGTGAGCGAGGTGCGGGTGCTCGTCGTGGACGACGACTTCATGGTGGCCCGCATCCACAGCGGCTACGTGGCGCGGGTGCCGGGCTTCCGGGTGGTGGCGTCGGCGCACAACGGCGAGGACGCGCTCGCCGCGGCGGCCGAGCTCCGGCCCGACCTGGTGCTGCTCGACATCTACCTACCTGACATGTCCGGGTTGGAGGTGCTGAAGGCGCTGCACGACGTGGACGTCCTGATGATCAGTGCCGCCCGTGACGTCCCGACGGTCAGGGAGGCGATGCGCGGCGGCGCGGTCGGCTACCTGATCAAGCCGTTCACCGCGATCGCCCTCGCCGACCGGCTCAAGCAGTACGCCGACACCAGGAAGCAGCTCACCGCGATCGGCCCGGAGGCCCGCCAGGACGACGTGGACCGGCTCTTCGGCACGCACACGGCCGCCGCGTCGCTGCCGAAAGGACTGTCCCCGGCGACGTGCGCCCTGGTGGCGGAGACGCTGCGGGAGGCCGGCCGCGACCTGTCGGCGTCCGAGACGGCGGAGCTCGCCGGGCTGTCCCGGGTGAGTGCGCGCCGCTATCTGGAGTACCTGTGCGTGGCGGGACGCGCGGAGCTCCGGCCCAGGTACGGAACCGCCGGACGACCCGAACATCGCTATCAGTGGCTAGGTTGACACCCTTCCGTAGCCATTTCTGGTGACATATAGGGATGCTTCTGCCTTACTGTTGCCTGAAGATGTGGCTGCGGAGCGGGAGGAGATTGAGGCGTGCGTAACGCCGGACCGATCGAATCGCCGACCGACCCGTTCTCCTCCGTGCCGCTGCCCACGCGCGGCGCCAACAGGAAACCGAAGGTCGAGGGCCTTCCACCGGGCGTGTCGCGCGACATCTTCGGCCCGAACGGCCAGCCGGAACCGCCGTCGCAGGCCCCGGGCGGCCAGGGCGGCGGGCTGCCACCCGTGGCCCCGCCGCCGCAGCCGTGGCCGATGCGCGAGGGACAGGCCCAGGAGCCGATCGCGCCCGCCCCCGTGTTCGGCCTGTCGGGCCCGCCGGAGCGGCTGCCCGCCTTCATCGACCCCGAGCCGCCACGCCGCCGGCGCCTGCTGCCCGCCATCGCCATGCTCGTCGTGGTGCTGGCCGCGCTGGCGTACGTGGTGCCCGCGGTGCTCATGTCCGGCTCGGTGCTGCGCGGCACCCGCGTCGCGGGCGTCGACATCGGCGGGCTGACTGTCACGCAGGCCGCGGACAAACTCCGCAGCGAACTGGCCTCCAAGCTCAACAAGCCCGTCGTCGTCGACATCGGCGGGCGCAAGGACACCATCCAGGCCGACGAGGCGGGCCTCGAACTCGACGTGGTCGCCACGATCGGGCAGGCGTCCAGCGGCTTCCCCTCTCCCATGGAGGTGTGGCGGGGGCTGACGGGCACCACCGACCTGGACCCGAAGGTGACCATCGACACCTCCCAGCTCACCAGGACCGTGGAGGGGATCGCCGAGTCCGTCGACAAGGCGCCCCGCGAGGGCCGGGTCGCCTTCAACGGCGTGAGGCCCGTCGCGCGAGCCCCCCACGACGGCGTCCTGCTCGACCGGGCTGACGCGGTCAGGGTGATCAGCGACGCGTTCCTGCACGCGCGGAACACCGCCGCGCTCACCCTCAGGCCCGCCAAGCCCGAGACCACGCTCACCGCCGTCAGGCGGGCCCAGGCGGACGCCAAGCGGGCCGTCGCCGGGCCGGTCACGCTGACCGCGGGCACCAAGCAGGTCCAGCTCCCCGCCGCCACCATCGCGAAGCACCTGTCCTTCGTCTCGGACGGCAAGGGCGGCCTGGAGCCCCAGTTCGACGCCAAGGGCGCGATCGCCACGGTGGAGAGCCACCTGATCGACGCCGCCCAGGCGCCGCGCGACGCCACGTACGAGATCGTGAACGGCACGCCGACGCTCGTCTCCGCCCGCCGCGGCAGGGGAGTGGACGACAAGCGGCTCGCCCGCGACATGGCCAAGGCGCTCACCACGAGAGGCAACCGCGTCGTCCCCGTCGCGCTCGCCGCCGTCACGCCCGAGGTCACCACCGAGGAGGTGAGCGGCCTCGGCATCAAGGAGAAGGTGGCCGACTTCACCACCCCCTTCGACTGCTGCCAGCCGCGCGTCACCAACATCAGGCAGATGGCGACCCAGCTCGACGGGCAGATGGTGAAGCCGGGCGACACGTTCTCACTCAACGAGGCGCTGGGCGAGCGGACGGTCGAGGGCGGCTACGTCATGGCCCCGCAGATCGTCGGCGGCCGGCAGGTGCAGATCGTCGGAGGCGGCGGCTCGCAGTTCGCCACTGCCCTGTACAACGCGGCCTACTTCGCCGGCTTCGAGGACGTCGAGCACACGCCGATGGACTACCACGACACCCGCTACCCGGCGGGACGCGACGCCGCGCTGCTCTACCGGGACCTGGACCTGAAGTGGCGCAACGACTCCGACTACGGCGTGCTGATCAAGACGGAGTCCACCGCCACCTCGGTCACCGTCACGCTGTGGAGCACCAAGCGCTACGACAAGGTCGAGGCGGTCGAGTCGGACAAGCGGAACTTCACCCCGTTCCGCCGCGAGTCCGGTACCGGCCCCGCCTGCCGGCCCGTGACGGGACAGCAGGGCTTCACGATCGACGTCACCCGCGTGATGTACGCCGACGGCAAGGAAGCCAAGCGGGACAAGAAGCAGACCACCAAGTACCGGCCGCAGGCGCAGATCACCTGCTAGGAGTGACCGACAGGATCCGGTCGTCGCCCTGCCTCGGCGTGCCCCTGCCGTCCTTGTTGCTGGTCGACACCCAGAGCGTGCCGTCGGGGGCGGGGGTCACCGCGCGGAGCCTGCCGTACCGGCCGGTGAAGTGCGCGACCGGGGTGCCTGCGGAGCCGTCACGACCCAACGGGATCTGCCACAGGCGCTCGCCGCGCAGCGCGGCCATCCACAGCGAGCCGTCGGCGTAGGCCAGCCCGGACGGGGACGCCTCGGACGTGGGCCAGGTGAGGACCGGGTTCACGTAGGCGGGGTTGTCGCCGCGCCCCTCGACCTCCGGCCAGCCGTAGTTGCCGCCCGGCTTGATCAGGTTGAGCTCGTCGTAGGTGTTCTGGCCGAACTCCGAGGCGTACATCCTGCCCGACGGGTCCCAGGCGAGCCCCTGGACGTTGCGGTGGCCGTAGCTGTAGACGAGCGTCCCGAAGGGGTTGCCGGGGGCGGGCGCGCCGTCGGTGGTCATGCGCAGGATCTTGCCGGCGAGCGACCCGCGCTCCTGGGCGAGCCCGTCCTGGCCGGTCTCGCCGGTGCCCGCGTACAGGTAGCCGTCGGGGCCGAAGGCGAGCCGGCCGCCGTTGTGTATGGCTCCCTTGGGGATGCCGTGGACGATCACCTTGGCCTCGTCCAGGCGGTCGCCGGTGAGGCGGTAGCGGACGATCCGGTTGTCGTCGGCGGCGGTGAGGTAGAGGAAGACCTGGTCGCCCTTGGCGGCCACGCCGAGCAGGCCGCCCTCGCCCTCGGGGCTGACCTCGGCGACCTTCCCCAGGTCGGTCACCTTGCCGGCCTGACTCACTCTGAGCAGCCGGGCGGAGTCACGCTCGGTCACCAGCGCGTCGCCGCCGGGCAGGAAGGCGATCCCCCACGGCACGGCCAGCGCGGTCGCCACGGATCTCGGCTCGCCCGGTGGAGGCGCGGCGGGCACTGTGCTGTCCGCCGAAACCCCGCCCGCGGTGGAGCAGGCGGTGACCCCGGCGAGAAGCATGATCATCAAGAGTGTCCTCATGTGCACCATACTTCCCCGGGAGTCGTAAGGTTCTCGGCATGAAGACCTGGGTCCCGTCCGACGCGTTCGCCGAAGTCCTGTCCGATCTGCCCGGCGTCGAGTGCGCCGTGTACGACGGCACCGGGCCGCTGCCCGAGGGCATCGACGAGGTCGAGGTCTGGGTCACACCGCTCCTCACCGTGCCCGACGTGCCCGGAACGCTGGCCAGGATGACCTCGCTGCGGCTCCTGCAGACCGTCACCGCGGGCGTGGAGCCGTACCGGCCGTACCTGCCCGAGGGGGCGGTGCTGTGCAACGCGCGCGGCGCGCACGACGCGGGAACCGCCGAATGGGCGGTCGGCGCGATGATCGCGGTGCTGCGGGAGTTCCCCGGCTTCCGCGACGCGCAGCGGCGCGGTCAGTGGACCTACCACCACACGGGCGTGCTCGCCGACTCCACCGTGCTGATCGTCGGCTACGGGTCCATCGGGGCGGCGCTGGAGAGGCGCCTCGACGGGTTCGAGGTCGAGGTCGTCAGGGTCGCCAGGAGCGCGCGCGAGGGCGTCCACGGCATGGACGAGCTGCCCGCGCTGCTGCCGGAGGCCGACGTCGTGGTGCTGCTCGTGCCCGCCACCCCCGACACCGCCGACATGGTCGACGCCGCCTTCCTGGCCCGGATGAAGGACGGCGCGGTGCTCGTCAACGCCGCCAGGGGCGGGATCGTCGACACAGATGCCCTGGTTTCTGAGCTGAAGACCGGTAGGCTGCGCGCAGCGCTGGATGTGACCGCGCCGGAGCCGCTGCCCGAGGGCCACCCCCTCTGGAGCGCCCCCGGTGTCCTGATCACCCCGCACGTCGCCGGCAGCACCCCTGCCTCCGCCCGGCGCCAGCTGCGGCTCATCCGCTCGCAGCTCCTGCGATACCTCGCCGGTGAGCAGCTCAACAACGTGATCACCGAAGCGTACTGAGAGGATTCCGGACCGTGGCTGGTCCGTGACCTGCGGTGCGTACGGTTGCGTCTACTGAGAATTCCTGACTCACTGTCAAGTAAATCTTCGTGACCAATGGTCTGTGTGGTTATCAGATCGGTGACGACATCGGCGTTGTCACCACTCGCGCACCCGCAACCGCACACACTGGCGATGTCAATTGCCGGTATCAAGACGGGATGGGCAACGACTGTGATCCGCTCGCGTGATCCACGGGCACCACTGGCCGCCGCGGCGGCGGCCGGTGCCGCAGGGTTCGCGGCCGCGCTCCTAGCGGGCGGCCCGGCCCTGCTGACCGGTGCGATCGCGGGGCTGTTCACGGCGCTGCTCGCGGCCGTCTCGCTGCTGGTCGCCTCGGTCAGGCAGGCGGGGAACCGCGCCGCGACGGGCGCCCGCTGGATGGGCGGCGGCGCGGTCGTCTGGGCCGCGGGCGTGGGCGTCAGGCCCGCGGCGGAGAGCTCCAGCTTCGGGGTGAGCTTCGCCGACCTGCTCGTGCTGGTCGGCACCGTGATGCTGGCGGGCGGCGCGCTCATCGCGGCCGGCCGCGGCTGCCCGGCCCGGGTCGTCTTCCGGCAGGTCACCGACTCCTACCTGTCCGCGGCCTCGCTCTTCCTGATCGGCTGGGTGGTGACGCTGCGGCACGTCTACGCCGACGCCGCCGACCCGGCCGTGTTCACCTTCGCCATGCTGCCGCCGATGATCTCGCTGCTGGTGACCTGCGCGATCGTCCCGTCCGTGGTCACGGGCAGGTCGAACTCGTGGCTGCTCAGCCTGGCCGGGCTCGGCGTCCTCGCCACCACCACGGTCGCGGAGGCGGGCGCGGCGATCGCGCGGCTCGACGGCTCCACCCCGCAGGTGTGGAGCCTCATGCTCGCGCCGGTGGCGTTCCTGCTGCTGGCCGCCGTTCCCTGGGGCCGTCGCGTCCTGGAGTCGCGCAGCCCGCTCGGGCCGGCCGTCGGGAACCTGGTCTCGATGGTCCCGCTGGCGCTGGTCGCCGTCGCCACCTGCACGATGCTCGTCCACCTGGCGGGCGGTCGCGAGCGGGAGCCCGTCACCGGCATCGTCGTCCTGGCCGCCTCCACGGTGCTGCTCCTGATCGTCCGGGTGTTCGTGCTGGAGGGGGCGACCATGCGGCTGCGCAGGCTCGTCTCGCTCGGCGACCGGCAGCTGCGGGAGCTGGCCGAGAGCACCGGCGACGTTGTGCTGCGCTGCGACTACGACGGGATCGTGCGGGAGATCGGGCCGGGCGTCGAGGCCATGTACGGCTACCGTCCCGAGGAGCTCGTCGGCGGGACGATCTTCGACTACATCCACCCCGAGGACGTGCCCGGCATCCAGGCGGCGCTGCGCGCGATGGGCCTCGACGACGAGGGCGCGACCCCGGGCGCCTGCATGCTCGCCTGCCGGGTGCGCGCGTCCGACGGCACCTGGCGGCCCACGGAGTCGGTGGCGACCTGGCGCGTGGGCGGTGAGGAGATGCTGCTCGTCACCACCCGTGACGTGAGCGACGAGGAGGCGCTGCGCAACCAGGTCGCGCACCTGACCTTCCACGACGGGATCACCGGGCTGCCCAACCGCGCCTACTTCGAGGAGCGCACCCGCGAGGTGCTGTCCGGGCGCACGGCCGGGCACGTCGCGGTGATCTTCCTGGACCTCGACGGTTTCACCTCGGTCAACGACTCGGTCGGGCACGCCAGCGGCGACTACCTGCTCGGGCAGGCCGCCCGCAGGCTGCGCGGCGCCGTACGTCCCGACGACACGCTGGCCAGGTGGGGCGGCGACGAGTTCGCGGTGCTGCTGGAGACGGGCGGTGAGGCGCAGCTCGCGGTCGACCTGGCCGAGCGGCTCGTCAGGGCGGTCTCCCAGGAGCCGTTCCGGGTGGCCGACCGCGATGTGGCGCTCACCGCCAGCGTCGGCGTGGCCTTCACCGAGGAGGAGATGCCCGCGGGCGACCTGATCCGCAACGCTGACGTGGCCATGGCGCGTTCCAAGGAGCTGGGCGGACGCCGGGTCGAGGTGTTCGCCGCGCAGATGCACGCCGACGTGGTGCGCAGGCTGGAGTTGGCCGCCGATCTCCAGCGGGCGCTGATCGAGCAGCAGTTCGCCATCGAGTACCAGCCGGTGGTCGACCTGGCGACGTCCAGGGTGACGGCGGTCGAGGCGCTGGTGCGGTGGTGGCGCGGGTCGGTGTTCGTGCCTCCCGAGCAGTTCCTCGGCCCGGCCGAGGACACCGGGCTGATCGTGCCGCTGAGCGAGTGGATCCTGCGCGAGTCGTGCCGCGAGGTGGCCGCCTGGCGGGCCTCGTCCTGGGACATCGGGCTGTCGGTCAACCTGTCGGCGCGCCAGATCACCGCGCCCAGGTTCGTCGAGACCGTCGAGGAGGCGCTGACGGAGAGCGGCCTGCCCGCGTCCGCGCTGACGCTCGAGGTGATCGAGGAGATGCTGGTCGAGGACGCGGAAGAGACGATCAAGCGGCTGACCGAGCTGCGGGCGCTCGGGGTGCGGCTGGCCATCGACGACTTCGGCACCGGCTACGCCTCGCTGGCCTTCCTGCGGCAGCTCCCGGTCGACATGATCAAGATAGACCCGTCGTTCGTCTCGGGGCTCGGCCGCGACGAGACCCTGTCGCTGCTCACCCGGACGATCGTGCGGCTCGGCCACGACCTCGGCCTGATCGTGGTGGCCGAGGGAATCGAGCGTCCGGAGCAGCTCGAACTGCTGCGGGAGATGGGCTGCACGCGCGGCCAGGGCTTCCTCGTGGCCCGGCCGATGGCGGCCCGAGGGGTGGACTCGCTGATGCGGACGAGTCTCACTGTGTGAGACCTGTGTCCCACCAAGTTGACATGATGGCCTGATATGCGGCTACAGTGTGGCCATGCTTCGCAGTGAGATTCTCGTAGTACTTCGCCGGCGCGCGGGCCGATAGCGAAGCACTTCGACCTGCGCGCCGCCCCAGTCCCACCGCCGTGGGAAGGGGCATTTTTTATGTCCTGAACGCGAGAGCAGCCACGCAAGGAACGAGCCGATGACCGAACGGATGACAGGTGCACAGGCCCTGGTGAGGGCGCTGGAGCACGTGGGAGTCGACACCGTGTTCGGGATCCCGGGCGGCGCCATCCTCCCCGCCTACGATCCCCTCTACGACTCGACCAAGGTCCGGCACGTGCTCGTACGGCACGAGCAGGGCGCCGGTCACGCGGCCGAGGGCTACGCGCAGGCGACCGGCAGGGTCGGGGTCTGCATGGCGACCAGCGGCCCAGGCGCCACCAACCTGGTCACCCCGATCGCCGACGCCTACATGGACTCGGTGCCGATCGTGGCGATCACCGGGCAGGTGGCCACGTCCATGATCGGTACGGACGCGTTCCAGGAAGCTGACATCTCCGGCATCACCATGCCGATCACCAAGCACAACTTCCTGATCACCGATCCCGAGGACATCCCTCGCACGATCATGGAAGCGTTCCACATCGCCTCCACCGGGCGTCCCGGGCCCGTGCTGGTCGACATCGCCAAGGACGCGCTCCAGGCCGACACCACCTTCACCTGGCCGCCCACCATGCAGCTCCCGGGCTACCGCCCGGTCACCCGTCCGCACTCCAAGCAGATCCGCGAGGCGGCCAAGCTGATCGCCGAGTCCAGGCGGCCCGTCCTGTACGTCGGCGGCGGCGTGCACAAGGCCGGCGCCTCGCCGGAGCTGCTGCGGCTGGCCGAGCTGACGAACATCCCGGTCGTCACCACCCTGATGGCGCGCGGCACGTTCCCCGACAGCCACCCCCAGCACATGGGCATGCCGGGCATGCACGGCAGCGTCTCCGCCGTCGGCGCGCTGCAGAAGTCCGACCTGATCATCGGGCTGGGCGTGCGCTTCGACGACCGGGTGACCGGGCAGCTCTCGTCGTTCGCGCCGAACGCCAAGATCGTGCACGCCGACATCGACCCGGCCGAGATCTCCAAGAACCGCCACGCGGACGTGCCGATCGTCGGCGACTGCAAGGAGGTCATCAGCGACCTGATCGGCGCGGTCGAGGCGGCCGGGGGCCAGGGCGACTACGGCGACTGGTGGGCGCTGCTCAACGGGCTGAAGAAGACCTACCCGCTCGGCTACGAGGAGTTCGAGGACGGCTCGCTGGCCCCGCAGTACGTGATGCAGCGGCTGAGCGCGATCGCCGGCCCCGAGGCGTACTACGTGGCGGGCGTGGGGCAGCACCAGATGTGGGCGTCGCAGTTCATCGGTTATGAGAACCCCGGCACGTTCATCAACTCCGGCGGGCTCGGCACGATGGGCTTCGCGGTCCCGGCCGCGATGGGCGCCAAGATGGGGCGTCCCGAGTCCACGGTGTGGGCCATCGACGGCGACGGCTGCTTCCAGATGACCAACCAGGAGCTGGCCACCTGCGCGCTGGAGGGCGTGCCGATCAAGATCGCCGTCATCAACAACGGCAACCTCGGCATGGTCCGCCAGTGGCAGACCCTCTTCTACGACAAGCGCTACTCCAACACCGACCTGCAGACGACACGCCGCATCCCCGACTTCGTCAAGCTCGCGGACGCCTATGGTTGTGTCGGCCTGCGATGCGAGCGCCCCGAGGACGTCGACGCGACCATCAAGAAGGCCATGGAGATCAACGACGTGCCTGTCGTGGTCGACTTCGTGGTCCACCAGGACGCGATGGTCTGGCCGATGGTCGCGGCAGGCACGAGCAACGACGACATCAAGATCGCCCGGGACATGGCCCCGGTCTGGGACAGCGAGGACTCATGAGCAGGCACACGCTCTCGGTGCTGGTGGAGAACAAGCCCGGCGTACTGGCCCGGGTCTCCGCGCTCTTCAGCAGGCGAGGCTTCAACATCGACTCGCTCGCGGTCGGGCCCACCGAGCACTCCGACATCTCCCGCATGACGATCGTCGTCAGCGTCGAGGAGTTGCCGCTGGAGCAGGTCACCAAGCAGCTCAACAAGCTGGTGAACGTGCTCAAGATCGTTGAGCTGGACCCGACGCAGTCCGTCCAGCGCGAGCTGATGCTGATCAAGGTCAAGGCCGACGCCGAGAACCGGTCCAGCGTGCTGGAACTCGTCCAGCTCTTCCGCGCCCGCTGCATCGATGTGGCGGCCGACGCCGTGACCATCGAGGTCACCGGCACCACCGACAAGCTCGAGGCGTTTGTCAAGGTACTC
This sequence comes from Nonomuraea sp. NPDC000554, assembly GCF_040300065.1. Taxonomy (NCBI): domain Bacteria; kingdom Bacillati; phylum Actinomycetota; class Actinomycetes; order Streptosporangiales; family Streptosporangiaceae; genus Nonomuraea; species Nonomuraea sp. NPDC000554. Next base: position 224,897 of record NZ_JBEPDC010000012.1, read on the forward strand.
GAGCCGTTCGGTATTAAGGAACTAGTCCAATCGGGCATGGTGGCCATCGGCCGCGGCGCCCGTTCCATTACCGACCGGTCCCTCAGGGCACTGGACCGTACCGCCTGAAAGGTATATGCAAGTGACCGAGATCTACTACGACGACCAAGCCGACCTGTCCATCATCCAGGGGCGTCACGTGGCCGTGCTGGGGTACGGCAGCCAGGGCCACGCCCACGCGCTCTCCCTGCGTGACTCGGGCGTGGACGTGCGGGTCGGCCTTCCCGAGGGCTCCAAGAGCCGCGAGAAGGCGGAGAACGACGGTCTGCGCGTCCTCACTCCGTCCGAGGCGGTGGAGGAGGCCAACCTCACGATGATCCTGGCGCCGGACCACATCCAGCGCCACCTGTACGCCGAGCACGTCGCCCCCAACCTCGTCGAGGGCGACGCGCTGTTCTTCGGCCACGGCCTGAACATCCGCTACGGCCTCATCGAGGCCCCTGAGGGCGTCGACGTCTGCATGGTCGCCCCCAAGGGCCCGGGCCACCTCGTCCGCCGCCAGTTCGAGGCCGGGCGCGGCGTGCCGTGCCTCGTCGCCGTCGAGAAGGACGCCTCGGGCAAGGCCCTCGACCTCGCGCTGTCGTACGCCAAGGGCATCGGCGGCACCAGGGCCGGCGCGCTGCGCACCACGTTCACCGAGGAGACCGAGACCGACCTCTTCGGCGAGCAGGCCGTGCTCTGCGGCGGCGTGTCCGAGCTCATCAAGGCCGGCTTCGAGACGCTGATCGAGGCCGGGTACCAGCCGGAGGTCGCCTACTTCGAGTGCCTCCACGAGATGAAGCTCATCGTCGACCTGATGTACGAGGGCGGCATCTCGAAGATGTACTGGTCGGTGTCCGACACCGCCGAGTACGGCGGCTACACCCGCGGCCCGCGCGTCATCACCGACGAGACCCGTCAGGAGATGCGCCGCATCCTGGGCGAGATCCAGGACGGCACCTTCGCCAGGCAGCTCGTCGAGGAGTTCGACAGCGGCCAGACGGAGTTCAAGCGTCACCGCGAGGAGCTGGCGAACAACCCGATCGAGCAGACCGGCGCCAAGCTCCGTCCGATGATGAGCTGGCTCAAGGCCTGACCACCTGCTCTCGCCACGGGGCGCCTGCCCCGCCCCGTGGCGAGGTGAGGGGCGCGACGATCGAGTGGCGTGCCCCGGCGGAGAGGATGATCGAACCGCGAGTATCGTTCCGCGCGGCCAACCGAGCGCATACGATGGGCGGGAAGATCCGAAACGCTCACCTCCCCTGCCTGCTGGGAGTTCTGATGGCCGGGCTGACCTGTACCTGCCAGCACCTGCCCGGCGTGACCGTGATCGCCGCGGGCGGAGACCTGGACCACACGACCGTCGGTCAGTTCGACGTCTTCGTCAGCGAGTCGCGCCAGCAGCCGGGCGATCACCTGGTGTTCGACCTGGCCGAGGTGCGCTTCATGGACAGCGCCGGGCTGCGGGCGCTGCTGAACGTGCACGCCTTCGCCGGCAGGCACGGCGGCACCGTCCGGCTGGCCGTGCTGCAACCCATGCCCGCCAGGCTCGTCCGGGTCACCCGGGTCGAGGAGCATCTACCTGTGCACGGCACCGTCGACCAGGCGCTCACGGCCGCCCTGTCCACCGTGGAAACCCCGCGGCCGCCGTCCTGACCACCGCGGGCCGATCAGTGGCGGACCCCGGGTCGGCGGACCGGGCAGGGATGGTCGGTGTGCCTGTTCGGGCAGCAGATCATCGCCACCGCGGTGAAACGGCCGCCTGACAGCCATTCGCCCCACTGCACGTCCACGCCGCGCGGCAGCACCTCGGACGCGTTCTCCAGCCGGGTACGCAGCCCGACGCCGTTCGGGTGGGGGAGCGCGGCGCTCAGCTTCGCGTACTGGGCGGCCAGCCAGCCCACGGCGGGCTCCACCTCGTCGAAGGTGGCGACGATCCGCGAGGACGGTTTCGCCAGCCAGTCGCCCGTGCGCATCGGCGGCAGCGGCGAACTGAGGAACTCCGGCGAGTCGAGACGGCGCTCGTCCTGCCTCTCCTGCTCCTCGCCGTCGCCTGTCCAGGTGTAGGCGTGCCAGTGCATAGGCCCCCCTACGAGTGCGTGCGCTCATAGGAGTTCTTCCCCTGTACGGGGGCCTGATCACGAGGCAAGGGGGAGGCCACGTTCGCGGGGCAGGTTCGGAGGGAGGACCCGTTCGCGGGGCAGGTTCGGTGGGCGGGCCCGGCCGCGGTCCGCGTGCGGGGGGAGGCGCGGCCGGGCCCGCTGGGAAGGAGCGCCGGTCCGGGCGGTGGGATCCGTGCGCTGTGCGCGCGGCGGAGGCTCGGCGCTCCCTGGCAGGTGGGGTCAGTGCGCGGCGAACACCTGGGTCCAGTGCGGTCCCTTGGCGTGGTAGCCGACGCCGATGTGGGTGAAGGCGCAGTTCATGATGTTGGCCCGGTGCCCGGGGCTGTTGAGCCAGCCCTGCACGACCGCGTCCGCCGTCCGCTGGCCCATGGCGATGTTCTCGCCCCAGGTGCTGATCGGCGCGAACCCGGCCGCCTTGATCCGGTCGCCGGGCGACCGGCCGTCGGGTGCGGTGTGGTCGAAGTAGCCCTTGGCGGCCATGTCGGCGGAGTGCCCCTGTGCGGCGGCGCGCAGCTTCGGGTCGTGGACGAGCGGCTTGCACCCCTTCTCGGCCCTGGCCTGGTTGGTGAGCTGGACGACCGTGTCCTCCACCGACGACCCGGTGCCGGTGGCGGTCGCGGTCGGAGTGGGAGTCGGGGTCGGGGTCTCGGTGGTGGGGCTCTCGCAGGACAGGGTGACCGCCCCGGACCGGCTGGACCCGCCCTTGGAGTCGAGGGCCACGACGTAGTACCGGTGCGGGGTGTCGGTGCAGCGGACGCGCGCGACGATCCGTCCGTTGGTGATGGTCTTGGAGCCGCTCTTGACGGCCCGGTCGGGCCCGGGGACGGCCTTCATGACGCGCACCCGGAGACGGGCCTGCCCGTCACAGCCGACTCTGGTGGCCGCGCCCGCCACCATGCCCTTCGAGTCGAGGGACGGCTTGGCGGCCACGACGCGACACGAGGAGGTCGCCGCCTGGGCGGCGGGCGCGGGGATGCTCACTGCCGCCAGACTTCCGAGGCAGGCGAGTACCTGGAGCTGTCTGCGCACGTTGTCCTCCGATGGGGGGTTAGACGCTGCGTCGAACCCGCATTCTGGTGCGTCCGTGCCCCCTTTGTCCGCAAAAGCCACCCCAATACCTGGAGTCCCAGGTGTCCAAATCGTAATAACTCGCCCTCTGGCCTCGGTAAACCCTTGATCCCCTCCGAACGTCCGGGGGGCCGCTGGCGCGGGCAAGTGCACACGGCTCAGTCGGACGCTGATCGGCACGCCACGGCTCTCGGGCGAGGGCTCCAGTGATCAGCTCCCATGCGGCAGCCGCCACGGCTTCGGGCAGCCCCGATGTGGGGCTCGCCGAGCGGGTGGTCCCAGAAGGACCGCGTATCGGTCGCTCACACGCTCGCTTTGCCGAGGCGGGCTGCCATCTCCTCGGTGGTCACGTCGCCGCGTGCCTCCGCAGCCGCGGCCTCGGCCAGGTCGGCACGTGTCTCCGGATCGGCGAGGATCTCCAGGGTCTCCTGCAGGGACTCCCGCTCGGCCACGGACGCGATGACGGCATGTGGCCGCCCGTTCCTGGTGGGCGTGAAGTGGTCGTGTTCACGAGCGGCCAACTCGGTGAGGCGGTCGTTCGCTTCACTGATGGGAATGGTCTCCACGGCACCATGCTGCCTCGATAGCTGCACTATCGGCCGAGTTTCCGTCATAGAGGTCCCGGGCCTCGCGTTCGAGACCCGGGACGTTCCGGTCAGCACTCAGCGGGCTTGAGCCAGGAGCATTCGAGGTCGGACGAGGTCGAGGCGGGCGCCTCACGGAGCTGCGTGGGAGCGTTGACGGCGGCGCTCCGGGAGAACTGGGCCAGACGCACCGCGATCTTGTCCTCGATGTCCTTCGGCGAGCCCGACAGGTACTGGTTGAGCATGATGGAGAACGCCAGCGGCTCACCCTCGGCGCTCGTGACGTACCCCGACAGCGACGTGACGCCCGTCAGCGACCCGGTCTTGGCGTGCACGTTGTTCGCCGCGGGCGTGCCCCGCATGCGGCTGCGCAGCGTCCCGCCGACGAAGCGGTCGGCGTTGCCCGCGATGGGCAGCGCGTCGTACCAGGTCTTGAACCACGGCTTGCCGCGCACGGCGGTCAGGAGCTGCGCGATCGAGCCGGGTGAGAAACCGTCGCGGCGCGACAGGCCGGATCCGTCGCGCATGTTGAGCACCTGCACGCCGTTGGCCTTGGCGAAGTCCGTGGACACCTTGAGCCCGGCCGCCCAGGTGCCCTGGTTGGCGACCTTGCGTCCCATGGCCTTGGTGAGGATCTCGGCGTGCATGTTGTTGCTCAGCTTGAGGAACGGCACGAGCAGCTCGCTCAGCGGCATGGACTCGTGCTTGGCCAGCTCGGACGCCCCGGACGGGGCCGCGCCGGTGACCGTCGGCCCGAGCACCGTGACGCCGTGCTTGGCCAGCGCCTTGCGGAACAGGGAGGAGACGTAGCGGGTGGGGTCGTCCACGGCGACCCACTCCTGGTACGGGTCGGCGACGGTGCCGGTGATCACGACCGTGTTGGTGGAGTGCTGCCGTTCGATGAGCACGTCGGTCTCGGAGCCGACCGTGGCCTTGTTGACGATCTTGAGGTAGTCGGTCTCCGGCGTGGTGGTGACCTTGACCTTGTCGCCCGACGCCGCCACCGACACGATCACCGACCCGGCGTCGTAGTCCTTGTCCGGGGACGCGGTCAGCGCCGAGATCTGCGCCGCGTAGTACGCGGTCTCGTCGTCCCAGGCCCAGTCGCTGCCGAGCCGGACGGAGTCGAACCAGGTGTCGTCGGCGACCAGCTTGCCGGTGACGACCTTGACGCCCGCCTCGGCGACCTTGGCGGCCAGCGCGTCGTAGTCCTCGGCCAGCATGGTCGGGTCGCCGGTGCCGCGCAGGACGAGGTCGCCGGTCAGCACCGAGCCGGCCTTGCGTCCGGTGTTCAGCACAGTGGTGGGGAAGCGGTAGTCGAGGCCGAGCGTCTCGGCTGCGGCGGCGGAGGTGAACAGCTTGGTGTTGGACGCGGGGGTCATGAGCTTGCCGGCGTCGGTGGAGTAGAGCTCCTCGCCGTTGGCGGCGCTCTTGACGACCACTCCTGCCCTGGCGATCGTGAGCCGGGAGTCGGCGAGTATCTGGTTGATGTCCTGGGTCAGGTCGGCCACGCCCGCTGAGGGCTCGAGCGCGACCGCGGGGGAGGAGGGGCTGGACGCCCACGCGAGGGCCGCGACGAGCGAGCCCGCGACGAGGGAGGCTGAGGTGCGCCGCATGGGGTCTCCAAGGGACTGGGGGGTCTCGCCTCGGATCATGAGTCAGCGCGAGCGGCTTGTAATCCGCAAATATCCGTATCTTTGGGCGGGCCGATGTGTGGCGGCGCGTTCCATCCGGGGATGGGGGCTTTCGGGGGTCAGAGGGACTGCAGGCTCGAGGTGAGCAGGAAACCGCAGTCGCCGAAGGAGACCTCGTCCCCCGACCTGATCCTGGCGGGCCCGACCAGCCGCCAGCCGTTCAGCCGGGTCCCGTTCAGCGACCCCAGGTCCACCAGGGTCCACTCGCCGTCGTCGGCGCGGCGCAGCTCGGCGTGCACCCGGGAGACGGTCAGGTCCGACAGGACGAGGTCGCAGGCGGCGCCGCGCCCGACCACGTAGCGGACGCGGTCGTCGTCCGGCAGGGCCAGCCGGGGCAGCCGCGGCCTGCGCCAGGCCGCCTGCAACCGGGTGGTGAAGTCGGAGACGGAGGAGACCATCTCGGTCAGCCGCTGCCTGACCGTGGGGCGCCGCGGCAGGTCGGCGACCAGTTGGTCCAGCTCGTGCCGGTTGCGTGCGCGCAGCGCCTGGTCCACCCGGCCGACGAAGGTGTCGTGGGAGATCCGGCCCTCCACGGCGCGGTCGCGAAGCTCGTCGATCGCGCGATCACGTTCCCCGTCGGATGCGCGAAACGGCGGCTGCGTCGAGCTCATGTCCAGAGTATCGGCCTGAACGGCGGGTCCTGTCCAGAATACGGCGATCTCTTGCAATGAGCATACTGAGTATGCATACTCGGTATTCATGTCGATCAGGCACGGACTGCTCGCGTTACTGAGCAATGGGCCGCGTTACGGCTACCAACTCCGGGTGGAGTTCGAGACGTCCACGGGGGCGACCTGGCCGCTGAACATCGGCCAGGTCTACACGACGCTCTCGCGCATGGAACGTGACGGGCTGGTCGAGCCCGGAGGGGCCGACGACCAGGGCAGAGCCGTCTACACGATCACCGAGGCCGGTCGGGGGGAACTGGAGCGATGGTTCAGCACCCCCGTCGACCAGTCCGACCGGCCTCGGGACGAGCTGGCCATCAAGCTGGCCATGGCCATCGCGGCGGGCGACGCGGATCTGGCCGCGGTGGTCCAGACCCAGCGCGCCGCCACCATGCGCGCCCTCCAGGACCTGACCAGGGCCAAGCGAACCGCCGCCAAGGAGGGGCTGGCCCAGCGGCTCGTCCTCGATTCAATGATCTTCAAGGCCGAGGCGGAACAGCGCTGGCTGGACCACTGCGAGGCCGTTCTCAAGGAGAAGAACACATGACTGTGGTGAGTCTGGAGGCCGTGACCCGCGAACACGGCCAGGTGCAGGCGTTACGGGGCGTGAGCCTGGAGGTCGCGCGGGGCGAGCTGGTCGCGGTGATGGGACCGTCGGGGTCGGGCAAGTCCACACTGCTCAACCTGGCGGGCGGCCTCGACAGGCCCACCTCGGGCCGGGTGACGATCGAGGGCCAGGACCTCGCGACCGTGAAGGACCTGGCCGCGCTCAGGCGCGGCAGCGTCGGGTACGTGTTCCAGGACCTGAACCTGATCCCGTCCCTGACGGCGGCGGAGAACGTGATGCTGCCCAGGGAACTGGGCGGCGTGCGGGCCAGGCAGGCCCGCCAGGAGGCGCTGGACGTGCTGTCCGCGGTCGGGGTGGATCATGTCGCCGACCGCTTCCCGCAGGAGCTGTCCGGGGGCCAGCGCCAGCGGGTGGCGATCGCCAGGGCGCTGGTCGGGGAGCGCCGCCTGGTGCTGGCCGACGAGCCGACCGGCGCGCTCGACACGGCGACGGGCGACGAGATCCTGCAACTGCTGCGCGACCGCTGCGACGCGGGCGCCGCCGCGCTGCTCGTCACCCACGAGCCGCGCTACGCGGCCTGGGCCGACCGGGTGGTGTTCCTGCGCGACGGGCAGCTCACCGACTCCGCCTCGGCGGGGCTGGAGAGCGCCCGGTGAGCGTCTTCCTGCGCATCTCCAGGCGGGACGCGCTGCGCTTCAGGGGCCGCAGCGCGCTCATCATGGTGATGATCGGCCTGCCCGTGCTGGTCTTCTCGGCCCTGCTCACCGGCGCGGCCACCTGGGACGTCAGCCCGCGCGAGGGCCTCACCTCCACGCTGGGCACGGCCGACGCGCTGATCCGGACGATCAGGGAGCGCGCCCCCGTCAACCAGGACGCGGCCGGCAGGCAGTACAGCACGTACGGTAACGAGTCCCAGCGGCAGCAGCCGCCTTACACGGCGGCCGAGATCAACACCCTGCTCCCGGGCCGCCTGATCCCCTACGACGAGGGCAGCGTGGAGATCCACCTGGCCGACGGCTACGACGAGGTCAGCGCGCTGGAACTGGACCTGCGCGACCCGCTGACCCGCGGGATCCGCCGCCTGGTGCAGGGCAGGTTCGCCGCCACCCCCGACGAGGTGACGATCACGCCCGCGCTGGTCGACCAGGGCGTGCGGCTCGGCGACACGATCAAGGTGACCCGGCGCGACCGTCCCGTGCGGGTCGTGGGCGTCATCGAGCACCCGCACAAACCGAACCAGCTGGAGGCCGTGAGCCTGCGGAACGTGCTGCTGCTCGACAAGAACGACGGGGCCGGCACCGGCTGGCTGGCCGACACGCCCGCCCCCGTCCAGTGGCAGGACGTGCGGCGGCTGAACGACGCGGGGCTGCGCGTCAGCTCCCGCGCGGTGATCGAGAACCCGCCCGCCCCCGTCCACCGGTACGCGGACGCGCGCATGTTACCCCCCATCGAACTGGGCGCCATCGACTCCAGCTCCGCCGTCGTCGGCTTCGGAATCGGCGTGCTGCTCATCGTGATGGAGACCGTGCTGCTGGCGGGGCCCGCCTTCGCCGTGGGCCTGCGGCGGCGGCGCAGGGAACTGGCCGTGATCGCGGCCCAGGGCGGGTCCCCCGCGCACCTGCGGAGGATCGTGCTGGCCGACGGCCTCGTCCTGGGAGGGTCGGCGGCTCTGCTGGGGGCCGCACTGGGCGTCGGTGCCGCGCTGCTCGGAGCGCCCCTCGCCGCGCGGTGGCTGGGCTCGCTCGGCCCGCCGGACGTGCCATGGCTCCAGGTGCTCTGCGTCGCCGTGCTCGGCCTGGTCAGCGGGCTGGTCGCGGCCGTCGTGCCAGCCGTGCAGGCCGCCAGGCAGAGCCCAGCCCAAGTGCTGGCGGGACGCGAGAACGAGGTCCGTGACCGCGCCGGGCTGCCGGTCGCCGGGGCCGTACTGCTGGTGCTCGGACTCGCCGCGACCGCGCTGGCCACCCGCAGGGGTTCGATCGCCATCCTGGCGACGTCCGTGCCCGTCGTGTTCGGGCTGATCGCCCTGACGCCGTGGCTGATCCGCGTCACCGCGCGGCTCGCCCCCCGCTTCCCGCTGCCGGCACGCCTGTCGATCAGGGACGCCGCCCGCCACCGGGTCCGCACCGCCTCGGCGACGGCCGCCGTCATGGCGGCCACCATGGGCGCGGTCGCCATGGGCATCGGCGTCACCAGCGCCTCCGCCGCCGTCGAGAAGGTGGCCCGCCCGTCCGCACCCGAGGGAACATTGGTGATCAGCGGGAACGGGGTCGACGACCAGGGCTGGGTCAGGATCCGCCAGGCGGTTGAGCAGAAGCTGCCGGGGCTGCCCCTGACTCCCGCGATGCAGGCGTACGACAAGACGGGGCACACCGTCGCCCTGGAAGTCGTGCTGCGTGGTCCGGGCTCCGATCCGGACTACAGCGGCCCCCTGCCGATCGGGGACGAGCGGCTGCTCGCCCTGCTCCAGGGACGGCGCGACCCACAGGCCGTGGCGGCGCTGGCGGCGGGCAAGGCCGTCGTGTTCGATCCGAACCTGGTGCGCGACGGCGCCCTGGTCATAAGCGTGCTGACCGCCGATGACAGCACTCCCCAGGAGTACGCCAAGTTCCGCATTCCCGCCGTCGTCGCCCCCGGAGCCGAGCCGAGACAGCGCGGCGCCGTACTCCCGGCGGCGCCCGTGAGGTCGGCGGGTTTCACCCTCGCTCAACGGGACCTCTACACCCTGCACCGTGACGCCCTGCATCGCCGGGACGAGATGGCGAGGTTCCAGCGCGACCTCAGAGCGGTGAGCAAGGACGTCTACACCTTCCTGGAGGAGAAGCCCGACGACAGCAGCATCTCGCAGCTCTGGATACTGCTCGGCGGGGCCCTCATCCTGGTACTCGGCGGCACGTTCGCGGCGACCGGCCTGGCGGCGGCCGACATGCGCCGCGACCTCGACACGCTGTCGGCCGTCGGCGGTCCGTCACGGACGCGCAGGCTGGTCGTGGCCGCCCAGGCCGGCTACATCGCGGGCCTCGGCGCGCTGGTCGGGACGGTCGCGGGCGTGGCCGTCGGGATCGCGCTCACCTGGCCCATGACACGGATGGGCGGGTTCCCCGGAGAGTCCCTGTTCGACCCCGGCTCTACCACGATCGCCGTGCCCTGGCTGTTCCTGGCCGGGGTGGTGCTGGGCCTGCCCGTCCTGGCGGCGCTGGTGGCCGGGCTGTTCACGCGGACGCGCCTGGTGCTGGCACGCCGTCTGGTGTGACACGGCGGCACCGGCACGCCAGAGAGACGACCGGCAAGGGGACCGCGGCCCTCCGCCAGGGCCGCGGTCGTCCTGGTTAGTCGCAGACGTTCGCGCAGACCACGTGCGCGCCGATCTCGATCATCCGGCGCTCGCTGCGGGAGTCCGCCACCCGCGCCATGAGGATCGGCGCGCCGCTCGCCGCGAACTGCGGCAGCCGGGCGCGGACGCCGCGGTGCAGGTCGCGGACCACGTCTTCGGCGGCCGACATGTGCACCTTGACGTGCAGCATGATGCCGGTGACGCCGGACGCGGTGCGGGCCTCGGAGATCCAGACGTGGTGCACCAGTGGGTAGTCCATGAGCAGCTGCGCGATCGCCTGGCGCAGCGCGGGCAGGATCGGGTGCGTGCACCGCCGGTAGCCGGGGTCCACCTGCTGCATCGGGCCCGACAGGTGCGGCCGGGGCGCCGGGATCCAGGGCAGCGCGGGTGCGTCCGGGGTGGGCGGGGCGACCTGCGCGAGCGCGCCTCCCCGCGACACCATGGCCATCGCGCCCGTCGCGTAGGCGGCGGGGGCGGCGCCCGACAGGACCGGCGTGGGCCCCGTCCTGGTCGTGGTGAGGAAGCGCTGGAGGTCGTCGATGGGGACGGCGGCGGCCGCCGGCCCCGCGGCGTCGATCACGATCTCCCGCACGCCGGTGACGCGCTGGATGTCGAGAATGGTGTCGGCGTCGCAGGCCGACAGGGAATGACTGCCACGGTGCCTGGCGTAGGTGGCAGAGCTGGTGTAGCCGAGCAGCACGCGATCGCCGGCCTGGGTCGTTCCCAGCACGACGGAGCGGTCAGGTCGCACGGCCACCAGGACTCCGCTGTCAGCGAGAGCTGCCAGCAGGCGGTGCGGGCCGCCGTGCTGGGCGAGCACGTCGGCAAGCGCAGGATTCCCGATGCTCATATGACGAACCATAGGTAGTCGGTCACGGCTTATCAGGCTAATGGTGAATAAATCTCCCGATCAAGACAAAGATGGGAGCGGAGTGGATGACTTTGCTCTCGCCTGGGTACGGCCCAGGCCGTCTCCATATCCTGGGGTCCCTCGTGAACACATTCACAAGCGCGGATAGAATCGGTGGGATCCGAGGGACCCGTCGCCGTGTCCCTCCCGCCCGCCGCATGCCCTAAGGATCCACACCCGTGAACAAGCCCGTCGTACTGGTCGCAGAAGAGCTGTCCGAGGCTGGCCTGGCTGTGCTGGCCGCCGACTTCGAGGTCCGCCACACCGACGGCGCCGACCGTTCCCAGCTGCTGCCCGCCCTCGCGGACGTGGACGCGCTGATCGTCCGCTCCGCCACCCAGGTGGACGCCGAGGCGATCGCCGCGGCGTCCAAGCTGCGCGTGGTGGCCCGCGCCGGTGTCGGCCTGGACAACGTCGACGTCGAGGCGGCGACCAAGGCCGGTGTCATGGTCGTCAACGCGCCGACCTCCAACATCACGAGCGCCGCCGAGCAGACGATCGCGCTCATCCTGGCCAGCGCGCGCAACACCGCCCAGGCCCACGCCGCGCTCAAGAACGGCGAGTGGAAGCGGTCCAAGTACACCGGTGTGGAGCTCGACGAGAAGGTCGTGGCCATCCTCGGTCTCGGCAAGATCGGCCAGCTCGTGGCCCAGCGCCTCCAGCCGTTCGGCGTCGAGCTGATCGCCTACGACCCGTACCTGCCGCCGGCCCGCGCCGCGCAGATGGGCGTCAAGCTGCTCAGCCTCGAAGAGGTGCTCAAGCAGGCCGACTTCATCACCGTGCACCTGCCCAAGTCCAAGGAGACGATCGGGCTCATCGGCGACAAGGAGCTGCACGAGGTCAAGCCGAGCGTGCGGATCGTGAACGTGGCCCGCGGCGGCATCGTCGACGAGGGCGCGCTGTACTCGGCGATCAAGGAGGGGCGCGTCGCCGGGGCGGGGCTCGACGTGTTCTCCAAGGAGCCCTGCACCGACAGCCCGCTGTTCGAGCTGGACCAGGTCGTCGTCACCCCGCATCTGGGCGCCTCCACGCACGAGGCCCAGGAGAAGGCCGGCACCCAGGTCGCCAGGAGCGTCAAGCTGGCGCTGGCGGGCGAGTTCGTGCCCGACGCGGTCAACGTCCAGGGCGGCGCGGTCGCCGAGGACGTCAAGCCCGGCCTGCCGCTGGCCGAGAAGCTCGGCCGGGTCTTCACCGCGCTGGCGGGCGAGGTCGCGACCAAGCTGGACGTCGAGGTGCGCGGTGAGATCGCCTCCCATGACGTGCGGGTGATCGAGCTGGCCGCGCTCAAGGGCGTCTTCACGGACGTGGTCGAGGACTCCGTGACCTACGTCAACGCCCCGCTGCTCGCCAAGGACCGCGGTGTCACCGTCGAGCTGGTCACCAGCTCGGAGAGCCCCGACTGGCGCAACGTGGTGACTGTACGCGGCGTGCTCGCCGACGGCCGCCAGGTCTCGGTCTCCGGCACGCTCTCCGGTCCCCGGCAGATCACCAAGATCGTCGAGGTCAACGGCTACGAGATGGAGATCGAGCCGACCGCGCACCTGTCGTTCCTGACCTACACCGACCGTCCCGGCATCGTCGGCGTGGTCGGCCGGCTGCTCGGCGAGCACGGCATCAACATCGCCTCGATGCAGGTGGCCCGCGACGTCAAGGGCGGCAAGGCGCTGATCGCGCTGACCGTCGACTCGGCGATTCCCGCCGACGTGACCGAGCAGATCGTGGCCGAGATCGGCGCCGAGAGCGGCCGCTCGGTGGACCTGGAGGACTGACCGCCTCCTCCGCTCACGCCAACGGCTGCCGCCCGGGATCGTCCCGGGTGGCAGCCGTTTCTTGTCTCAGCATGCGAGATAGTTGGACATCCTACGAGACAGCATTGCCGCCACCAGGTACTGTTACGAGAAATGCGCCAGGTTCTCGTACTTATTACCTGCCGCGGCGGGGCCTGTTAGGGCAGGTCGACGACCCGCCGCGGTGCTGCGGCGTTGCGTCGGCCATTAAGTCCCTTTCGTCCGGTCCGTGATCCGGACCTCACGAGTTCAGGCCCGGTTGGATTCGCGACCGGAGTCCGGCTTTCCCCATGACGCCTCCGCGAGAAGAGACGAGTCACACCATGTACGAGATGTACTCCTGGAACCACGCCGACGACCACGAGACCGAGGCCAGCGAGGCGCTGCAGACCGCGCTGGACCGCCGCGACAACGGCGGCGCCCCCCAGAACTCCGTCCGCTAACGCTTCCTCGGGCAGCGGGCGGCCAGGTCCGCCGCTTGTCCCGACCGGCACAGCCCGCCCGTCGGCGTTCGGCCGACCCGTGTTCGCGCGGGCTGTGCGAGGTTCTCCGCTGATCAGGCCGACAGTCCGGCAGCGTGGGCGGCGGTGTGGGCGAGGGCCAGGGCGCCGAGGAGCGGCGCGTCGTCGGTGAACCGCGCGGCCCGCACCTCCGGCGGGAACGGGACCGCCCTGCGTAGCTCGGCGGCGAGCCGCGGCAGGATCAGCTCGGCCGCCCCCATCATCCCGCCCCCCACCACCAGCACCTCGGGGTCGAGCACCACGCACAGGTTGGCCACGCTCATGGCCAGCGTCCGCAGCGCCTCGTCCACGAGAGCGACGGCCCGCGCCTGTCGCCCGGTGGCCGGCGCTGAGACCGGTCGGCCGGACAGGTGGAGCAGTTCCGCCGCCGTCGTCGTCCGGCCGAGGAGGGCGGTGCCGCGGGCGGCGAGCGCGCTGCCCGAGACGCGCTCCTCCAGAGGGACGCGGCCGTCGGCGAAGGCCGGCTCGCCGGGCGTCACCTGGAGGTACCCGATCTCGCCGGCCGCGCCGTGCGCCCCCGGCACCACCCGGCCGTCCACCACCGGCGCCGCCGCCAGGCCCGTCCCCAGGTTGAGGTAGACGCCGGTCGAGACGCCGCGCAGCGCCCCCCACCGCAGCTCGGCCGCCGCCGCCGCGTTGACGTCGTTGTCGATCGCCACCGGAACGGCGCCGTACTCCTCACGCAGCAGCCTCGGCAGCTCCAGCCCCTCCCACCCCGGGACGTTCGGCGCCAGCCGCACCACCCCGTCCCGGATGACACCGCAGGTCGAGAAGCCCACGGCGGACGGTGCGGCGTCGAGCGCACGGGCGGCGGCGAGCGCCCGCGCGAGCGTGTCGCCCCCCGTGTCGAGCCGGACGCGCTCCGAGAACGCCGGCCCGTCGGAGCCGGACACGCCGATGGCGACCTTGGTGCCTCCCACGTCGATGCCCAGGACCCGGCTCACCGGGCGGCGCCCCTGCGGGCGAGCGAGTCGATCGCCACCGCCAGCGCCAGCACCGCGGCCGTCACCATGAACCGCACCGAGGAGTCGACGCTGAGCAGGTACATGCCGCTGGTGATCGACTGGATGACCAGGACGCCGAGCAGCGCGTCGTAGGCGCGTCCGCGCCCGCCGAACAGGGAGGTGCCGCCGATGACCGCCGCCGCGATCGCCATGAGCAGGATGTCGCTGCCGCCCGACTGCTGGTTGACCGCCGACAGGCGGCTGGCCGCGAGGATGCCGCCCGCCGCCGTCAGCGTGGACGCCAGCATGAACGCCAGGATCCTGATCCGTGTCACGTTGATGCCCGCGCGCCTGGCGGCCTCGGCGTTGCCCCCGACGGCGTACAGGTGGCGGCCGAACACGGTGTGCCTGAGCATGAGGTCGAAGAGCACGACCAGGGCGCCGAAGATGATCAGCAACAGCGGCACGCCCCGGTCCGCCGACATGATCACCACTGCGGCGGCCAGCAGCACGAGCAGCCCGCCCGTCCGGACGAGCAGCCACCACAGCGGCGTCACCGACAGCCCGGCGGCCAGCCGCAGCCGCCGCGACGCCAGCGCCACCCCTCCCGAGACGGCCACCAGGCCCGCGACCAGCACCCACGACAGCCAGGACGGCAACCAGGTGTCGCTCAGCTTCGAGATGAACCCGGTGAACGGCAGGTTGATCGTGCCGCCCTCGCGCAGCAGGTAGAGCAGCAGCCCGAGCCAGCCCATCAGCCCTGCCAGCGTGACCACGAACGACGGCATCCGCAGCTTGGTGAACATCAGCCCGTGGACCAGGCCGATCCCGGCGCCGACCGCGAGCGCGAGCCCGATGGCCAGCAGCGGGTTCCAGCCCTGCTTGACGTGGACGATGGTCATCACGGTCGCGCACAGGCCGCTGACCGAGCCCGCCGACAGGTCGATCTCGCCGAGCAGCAGCACCATGATGATGCCGAGCGAGATCGTCCCGGTCGCGGCCATCTGCAGAGCCAGGTTGGTGAGGTTCTCCGGCGCGAGGAAGCGCTCGTTGAGCAGGCTGAACACGATCGCGATGGCGACCAGCCCGCCGACGACGGGCCACGCGCCGACGTCGCCCTGCCGCAGCCGCTCGACCGTGGCTTTCGGGGTGTACGGCTTGCGTACCAAGGTGTCGGTCATGCCCCTGCTCCCGTGATGGCGGCCACGATGTCCTCCTGCGAGGCTTCGGCCGTGGTGAAGTCGCCCGCGTTGCGTCCCAGGCGCAGCACCACCACGCGGTCGCTCACCGCTCGCACGTCGGCCAGGTTGTGCGAGATGACGAGCACCGCGAGGCCGCGCTCGCGCAGCCGCCCGATGAGGGCGAGCACCTGGGCGGTCTGCTCCACGCCGAGGGCGGCGGTGGGCTCGTCCAGGATGACCAGCCGCGGCTCGCCGATCAGCGCCCTGGCGATCGCCACCGACTGGCGCTGACCGCCTGACAGCATGG
The DNA here is from genome assembly GCF_040300065.1 of Nonomuraea sp. NPDC000554. NCBI lineage: Bacteria > Bacillati > Actinomycetota > Actinomycetes > Streptosporangiales > Streptosporangiaceae > Nonomuraea > Nonomuraea sp. NPDC000554. The sequence goes on from NZ_JBEPDC010000012.1 coordinate 240,601, forward strand.
CCACGGGGACCCTGATGTCCCTGATGCGGACGTCGAGCTGGTCGAGCAGTTCACGGGTGGCGCGTTCCATCGTGATGTGCCGCAGCAGCGACCAGCGGCGCCGCTCGGTGCCGAGGAACAGGTTGGCCACCACGTCGAGGTTCTCGCAGAGCGCGAGGTCCTGGTAGACGGTCGAGACGCCGAGCGCCTGGGCGTCGTGCGGGTTGGCGATCCTGACGGGACGGCCGTCGAGCGTGATCGTGCCCTCGTCCGGGACGACGACCCCGGAGACGGTCTTGACCAGGGTGGACTTGCCGGCGCCGTTGTCGCCCATGAGGGCCGTGACCTCGCCTGCGCGCAGGTCCAGGTTCGCGCCGTCGAGGGCCTGGACCGCGCCGTACCGCTTGGAGATGCCTGTCGCCGAGAGCATTTACTGGATGCCCGCCTTCGCGCAGGCGGCCTTGACCTCGCCGGTGCAGATCTGGTCGGCCGTGTAGAAGCCGTCCTTCACGATGGTGTCCTTGACCTTGTCGGCGGTGACGGCGATGGGGTCGAGGAGGAAGGCGGGGATGTCGGCCGTGCCGTTGTTGACCTTGCTGGTGGCGGTCGGCTGCTCGCCCTTGACGAGGGAGACGGCCAGCTCGGCGGACTTCTCCGCCTCAGCCCTGATGTCCAGATATATGGTCATGTACTGCTCGCCGGTGAGGATGCGCTGGACGGCCGCCAGTTCGGCGTCCTGACCGGTGATGGGCGGTAGTTGCTTGTAGCCCGCGCGCTTCATGGCCGCGATCGCGCCGCCCGCCATGCCGTCGTTGGCCGAGAGCACGCCGACGATGTTGTCCTTGCCGATGGCGGTGATCGCCTGCTCCATCTGCTGCTGGGCCTTGTCGGGGCTCCAGTCGGGGGTGTCGAACTCCCTGCCGACCTTGACCTTGCCGTCCAGGACGCTCTTGGCGCCCTTCTTGTAGTCGGCCGAGCTGGGGTCGGTGGGGGAGCCGTGGATCATCACGATCTGCCCCTTGGCGGTGGTGCCCTTGGCGTTCATCGCGTCGAGCAGGGCCTGACCCTGCATCTCGCCCACCCGGACGTTGTTGAACGAGACGAAGTACGCGTAGTCGATGCCGGAGATCAGCCGGTCGTAGGCGACCACCGGGATCTTCTTCTGCTTGGCCTGGTTGACCAGCGGGGCCACCGCGTTCGCGTCGACGGCGTCGAGCACCAGCACGTTCGCGCCCTGGGTCAGCGCCGCCTCGACCTGTTGCTGCTGCTTGGCGGCGTCCTGCTCGGCGTTGCTGTAGAGGATCTTGCAGTCGGCGCAGAGCGCCTTGACCTTCGCTTCGAACAGCGGGCGGTCGAAGGCCTCGTAGCGCGTGGTCTTCGACTCGGGCAGGAAGAGCGCGATGGTCTTGCCGCCCTGCTGGTCCTGGGGTTTCGGGTTCGCTGTCGTCGTGTTGTTCCCGCAGGCGGCGGCCAGCAGGACCGCTGCGGCGGGGAGGAATAGCCAGGCTCGGTGCATCGCACATCGTCCCTTTCGAGTGTGCCGGCCCCCGGTGCTGGTAAGAAAGGTAGTTTACTACCAGCGTTGTTGGCTAGAGTTTGCCTGGAGGAGGACGTCACATGCGGGGTGAGCTGGGTAATCCGCGGTTGCTGCGGGTGCTGAACGAGCGCCGTCTGCTCGACCACCTTCACGAGCACGGCCCCGCGTCGCGGGCCGACCTGGCCAAGATCACCGGGCTGTCCAAGCCCACGGTCTCGGCCGCGCTCGCCGGGCTGGAAGAGGACGGCCTGGTGCACCTGGTCGGCGAGGTGTCGGGCAGGCCGGGGCCGGTGACCTCGCTCTACGACATGAACGCGGCGTCCGCGCACGTGGCGGGCGTCGACATCGGCCGCGACTGGATCAGGGTGGCGGTGGCGGACCTGCGCGGCACGTTCGCCGGCCGCACCGACGGCCGCAACACCGCGCGCAGCTCGGCCGAGCTGGCCGTGCTGGTGGGCGACCTGGCCAGGGCCGCGGCCGAGAAGGCCGAGCTCGACTGGTCCTCGATCACCTGCGCGGTCGTCGGCTCGCCCGGCGTGTACGACCCGGCGCTCGGACGCCTGGAGTTCGCCCCCAACCTGCCGGGGCCCGACCTGGCCGAACGGCTGCGCTCGGCGCTGGAGGTCGATCTCGTCATCGAGAACGACATCAACCTGGCGGCCGTGGGCGAGCACGTCTACGGCGAGGGGCAGGGCAAGGCGAACTTCGCGCTGGTCTCCATCGGCACCGGGGTGGGCATGGGGATCGTGGTCAACGGCGAGCTGTACGTCGGGGCGCGGGGCGCCGCCGGCGAGGTGTCGTACGTCCCCGCGGCCGAGGATCCGATCCCGTCCGACGACGCGCTGGCGCACGGCGCCACCGAGGCCGTGGCCGCCGCGCCCGGCGTGGTGCGGGCCGCCCGCGCGGCCGGGCTCGACCTCGCCACGGCCAAGGAGGTGTTCTCCGCCGCCGCGACCGGCGATCCGGTGGCCCGCTCGGTCGTGGAGGCCGAGGGGCGGCGGATCGGCGGCCTGCTGGTGGCGGTGGCGGCGGTGCTCGACCCCGAGGTGATCGTGCTGAGCGGCGGCGTCGGGCGCAACCTCGACCTGCTCGGGGCCGCGATCGAGAGCCGCGTGGCCGAGCTGGGGCCGCTGCGTCCGGTGGTGGTGGCGAGCGCGCTGGGCGACAGCGGCGTCCTGCTCGGCGCTGTCGCCCACGCGCGCGCCCGCGCCTGGGACCTCATCTTCGACGCTCGCCGGGGATGAGGCCGCTACGGGTCAGAACGTCGCTGTCGGCATGGCAGGGGCCGGTGTGGCGCGCTGCTTGCTGATCTCCTTCCAGAGCTTGACGCCCTTGGGGTCGGGACGGACGGCGCCGACGAAGGAGTCCTTGCGCCAGTCCGACAGCTGCTCCTCCTTCACGACGTCGCCCGTGTGCGGGGCGTGGACCATGTATCCGGGGCGGGAGATCATGCCCACGTGGCCGAGGCCGTGGAAGAAGACCAGGTCACCGGGTTTGAGGTGGTTCCAGCTGATCTTCTTGGAGAAGGCGTTGTACTGCTCGGCGGCGGTGCGCGGGAGCTCGATCCCCGCCTTCCCGTACGCCCGGAGCATGAGCCCGGAGCAGTCGTAGCCGCTGTCGCTCGTCCCTCCCCAGACGTAGGGGATGCCGCGCTTCTTCATGGCGAACTTGAGGGCGACCTTCCAGGCGGGGGTCGGGGTCTTCTTGATCTGGAGCTGCTTGAGCTGAGAGCCGGTGAGGGTGGTGGTGGGAGAGGAACTGGGGATGCTGTCGGGGGTGTCGGAGTCGGCGTTGGCAGGGGAGGCGAGGGCCATTCCGGCGGCTGTTGCTCCCAGGACGACGAGGACGGCGATGCGAGACAGGGGAGTGTCCTTCCATCTGGCCGACCGGGTTAGCTGACGGGCTCGGGCCTGGAAGTAGCCCTACGGCGATGCCGACTCGCCCCAGGTGAAGTGGGTCCCCGGCTCCACGCAGCCGTTGCGTGGATTAGGCCTGACGGACTCTAACGAAACGGTCAAAAGGTCGCAAATAGCTTAAAACGGACCGTCCGGACAGTGAGACGGTGTGTTCGTCAGCCGAGACGAGCCGGTAAGGTACCGTCCATGGAGTCGCGTAACATCCGCCTGGCGGTCATTCCTGGCGACGGCATCGGCGCCGAGGTCGTGGCAGAGGGGCTGAAGGTCCTCGAAGCGGTCGGAGTCAAGCTGGAGCCCACCCACTACGACCTGGGTGCCGCCCGCTACCACCGAACCGGCGAGACGCTCCCCGACTCCGTGCTCGAAAAGCTGCGCGGCTACGACGCGATCCTGCTCGGCGCCGTCGGCGACCCCAGTGTCCCGCCGGGCATCCTGGAGCGCGACCTGCTGCTCCGCCTGCGCTTCGCGTTCGACCACTACGTGAACCTGCGCCCGGTCAAGCTCTTCCCCGGCGTCGAGACCCCGCTGGCCGACACGCCGACCGAGAACATCGACATGATCGTGATCCGCGAGGGCACCGAGGGTCTGTACGCGGGCACCGGCGGCGTCATGCGCCGCGGCACCCCGTACGAGATCGCCACCCAGGAGTCGCTCAACACCGCCTACGGCGTGGAGCGCGTGGTGCGGTACGCCTTCGAGAAGGCCAAGTCGCGCCCGCGCAAGCAACTCAGCCTCATCCACAAGACGAACGTGCTGACCTTCGCCGGCGACCTGTGGCAGCGCACCGTCAACCGGGTGGCCGAGGAGTACCCCGAGGTCAGCACCGACTACTACCACATCGACGCGGCCTCGATGTTCTTCGTGAGCCAGCCCGAGCGCTTCGACGTCATCGTCACCGACAACCTCTTCGGCGACATCATCACCGACCTCGGCGCGGCCATCGCGGGCGGCATCGGCCTGGCCGCCAGCGGCAACATCAACCCTGAGCGCACCGCGCCCAGCATGTTCGAGCCGGTGCACGGCAGCGCCCCCGACATCGCCGGCCAGGGCAAGGCCGACCCGACCGCGACCATCCTGTCGGCCGCCATGCTCCTCGACCACCTCGGCCTGCGCGCCGAGGCGGCCAAGGTCGAGCAGGCCGTCGCCGACGACATCCTGGAGCGCCTGACCGGGTGGGCGGGTCGCACCACGCACGAGATCGGCGACGACATCACCGCGCGAGTATCGAGCTAGGGCCGCCTAGCTCCGCAAGCGCCTGGCGGTCCGGTGACGGACTGCCAGGCGCTTTTTGGTGTCCGCACGATCACAACCCCCCACCCACCCCTTGCCATTCCAAATAGCGAGACAATAGGAAGTACGTACTGCCCCGCGCAGTGCTGTCGAGATCGCAGAGAGAAGGACGTTCGTCATGACCATCGCTCAGAAGCTCAGCTTCGACGTGCAGCTATCCGACCACGCGCGTACCGCGGCCGAGCGGGAGCAGGTACTGGCGAGTCCCGGATTCGGGCAGGTCTTCACCGATCACATGGTCTCCATCGACTACACCGAGGGCGAGGGGTGGCACGACGCGCGGCTCCAGCCGTACGGGCCGCTCCTGCTCGACCCCGCCACCGCGGTCTTCCACTACGCGCAGGAGCTGTTCGAGGGGCTCAAGGCGTACCGGCAGGGCAACGGCTCGATCGTGACGTTCCGCCCGTACGCCAACGCGGCCCGCTTCAACCAGTCGGCCGTCCGGATGGCCATGCCGGAGCTGCCGGAGGAGACGTTCGTCGAGTCGCTGGAAGTGCTCGTCCAGACCGACCGCGACTGGGTGCCCACCGCCGAGGGGCACAGCCTGTACCTGCGGCCGTTCATCATCGCGACCCAGGTCGGGCTGGGGGTCAACTACCCGTCGCGGAAGTACCGGTACATGGTGATCGCCTCACCGGCGGCCTCGTACTTCGCCGGCGGCGTGAAGCCCGTCTCGGTGTGGCTGTCGACCGAGTACACCCGCGCCGCGCCCGGCGGCACCGGCTTCGCCAAGTGCGGCGGCAACTACGCGGCGGCCTTCGTCGCGCAGCGGCAGGCCGTCGAGCAGGGCTGCGACCAGGTGGTCTGGCTCGACGCGCACGAGCACAAGTACGTCGAGGAGATGGGCGGGATGAACCTGTTCTTCGTCCTCGGCGGCAAACTCGTCACGCCCGCGCTGACCGGCACCCTGCTGCCGGGCATCACCCGCGACTCCATCCTGTCCATGGCCGCCGACCTCGGCCTGGAGGCCGAGGAGCGCCTCATCTCCACCGACGAGTGGCAGGCGGCGAGCGAGTCGGGCGAGCTGACCGAGGTGTTCGCGTGCGGCACGGCCGCGGTGGTGACCCCGGTCGGCTCGGTCAAGGGCGCCGACCGCGCCTGGACCATCGCCGACGGCGCCCCCGGCCCGGTGACCATGCGGATCCGCGAGGAGCTGGTCGGCATCCAGTACGGCACCCGGGAGGACAAGCACGGCTGGGTCCACAAGGTCAGCTGACCCGGGCCGCGCGGGTGGCGGCTAGTTCTTGCGGACGAGCGTGAGCCCGTCGGCGACAGGCAGCACGACGACCGTCACCCGCGGGTCCTCGGCCACCAGATCGTTGAACTCGCGCATCACGACGGTGGCCGGCCCGTTGTCGGCCGGGTCGGCGACACGGCCCTTCCAGAGGGTGTTGTCGACCATGAGCAGCCCCCCGGGCCGCAGCCGGTCCACCAGCAGCTCGTAGTAGGCCGGGTAGTTGGGCTTGTCGGCGTCGAGGAAGGCCAGGTCGACGCGCTCGTGGAAGGCGGCGAGCGTGTCGCGCGCCGGGCCGATCGTGAGCGTGATCCGGTCGGCCACGCCCGCCGTCTCCCAGTAGCGGCGGGCGATCGACGTCCACTCCTCGCTCACGTCGAAGCAGTGCAGGGTGCCACCTGACAGCCCGCGGGCGATGCAGAGCGAGGAGTAGCCGGTGAACGTCCCGACCTCGACGGCGACGTCCGGCGCGACCAGCTGCGTGATCATGGTGAGCAGCCTGCCCTGATCCGCGGAGATCTGCATGCCGGCGCTGTCGCCGGTCGCCGCGACGGTCTCCTTCGCCAGGGCTTCGAGCAGCGGGTCAGGCTTCGTGGTGTGGTCGAGGATGTACTGGGCCACGTTGGGGTCGAGCAGGTTTCCCTTCATCCGATCATTGTCGTCCGCGCGAGGGGGCGACGCGAGCTCATCCCACGTCGCGCCGCTCGGCCCAGTCGACCTCCGACGGGACCCGGTCGGGGCGCAGCCCCCGCCAGGAGGGGTGGCGCAGCCGGTGGTCCTCGGTGATCTCCATGAACTGCACCTCGCCGACCAGGCGTGGCTCGACCCAGCGCGCGTCCCTCGCGAACTCGCGCGGCACGGGCACGGTGAACGGCGAGTCGGGACGTTCCAGCGGCGCCAGCCGTTCCCGCAGGTCGCGCAGCATCGCCTCGGTGAAGCCGGTGCCGACGTGCCCGACGTAGCCGAGCCGCCCGGCAGGGTCGTACGCGCCGAGCAGCAGGGACCCGATCAGGCCGGAGCGCCGCCCGGCTCCGGGCTTCCAGCCGCCGATCACCACCTCGGCCGTCCGGACGTTCTTCACCTTCGTCCACTCGGCGGACCGCCTGCCGGGCCGGTAGGGGGCCGACCGGAGCTTGCACACCACGCCTTCCAGCCCCAGCCGCACGCTGGCCTCCAGCGCCTCCTGCGCGTGGTCGTCGAACTCGACCGGGACCTCCCAGCGGTACCCCGGCATCACCAGGCTCTTCAGCAGCTCGCGCCGCTCCGTGTACGGCCTGCGCACCGACGGCGTGTCGTCCACGTGCAGGATGTCGAACACCAGGTACGTGACGGGCGTGGACCTGGCCAGCTCGGCCACCTGGGCGGGGTTGCGCTGGTGCATGCGCGGCTGGAGGGCCCCGAACGACGGCCTGCCCTGCTCGTCCCACGCCACGATCTCGCCGTCGAGCACCACGTCGTGCCCGCCGACCGCGCCCGCGATCGGGTACAGCTCGGGGTAGGCGGGCGTGATGTCCTTGCCGTTGCGGGACGTCAGCCGCAGCGCCCGCCCCTCGACGTAGGCCAGCGCCCTGACCCCGTCCCATTTCATCTCGGTGCACCACCTGTCCTCCTGGGCAGGCGGTGGCAGGCTTCCGAGCTGTGCCAGCATGGGCTGGTAGGCGGGCAGGTGCGCCATGAACCGGGGCATACCCCGGCGAAAGTCAGTTTTTGGCAAAGCTCGGTGAATACCCCGTCATGCCCGCTGTCCGGAGATTCGGATAGGGTCTGCGCGATCAACGAAGGGGCGGCGGATGACGAAGAGGCTGGCGGCCGTGGTGGCCGCCATCGCGGTGCTGGCCGTGGTCGTGGTGATGGCCTTCACACAGCCGGGCGAGTCGGCGCAGGGCGTACGGCTGACCCGGCAACCGGACGGGACGATGGTGCTGGCCGACATGGGCGGCAGCGCGCCCGTGCTCGACCTGTACGAGGACTTCGACTGCCCGGTCTGCAAGGAGCTGCACTCCAGGGTGAACGCCACCCTCGAGAAGCTGGCCCTGGAAGGCAAGGTCAAGCTGGTCTTCCACACCGTCACGATCTTCCAGGACGAGCCCATGCGGTCGAACTCCATCAGGGCCGCGGCGGCGGCCAGGTGCGTGCCCGAGGCCAACTGGCTGCGCTTCCGCGACGAGCTGTTCGCGATGCAGCCCGCCCCGCACGGCGTGGCCTCGGGTTTCACCGTGGCGGAACTGGTCGGCGCGGCCAGGAGGGCGGGGGCCTCGGTCGACGACTGCGTCACCTCGCAGTCGTACGCGAAGGCGCACCTCGAGGAGACGGCGAAGATCAGGATCGACGGCACGCCGACCGTCCTGCTCAACGGTCAGATGCTGGGTGAGCTGGCCTTCGACCCCGTCGCGCTGGAGCGTGCCATCACCGGCGGAGACGGCGTCACGGTCTGAGGGCGTCCCAGAGCATGAGATCGATGTGCCAAATGGTGAGTACGTATGGCAGACTCACAAGCACCATGTTCTACGGTCTGCTCATTATCGGCAGGCGCGCTGGCTGAAAAAGGGCAACGCCAGCGCGCAGACCTCTCACGTCCGTGAGGGGTCTTTTTGTTTCCAGGGAGACGAACAACCATGGCCGACGACCGCTTTCACGTCTATGACACGACGCTGCGTGACGGCGCACAGCAGGAGGGCCTGAACCTCACCGTCGCCGACAAGCTCGCCGTCGCGCGCCATCTGGACGGACTGGGCGTCGGCTTCATCGAAGGGGGCTGGCCCGGCGCCAACCCCAAGGACACCGAGTTTTTCAGGCGCGCTCAAACAGAGCTGCACCTGGAGCACGCGCAGCTAGCCGCGTTCGGCGCGACCCGCCGGGCCGGTGTGAAGGCAGCCGACGACCCCTTGGTAGCCGCACTGCGCGAATCCGGCGCGCCGGTCGTGACCCTTGTCGCCAAGAGTCACGACCGGCACGTGGAGCTGGCCCTCCGCACGACTCTCCAGGAGAACCTCGCGATGATCCGCGATACGGTCTCTCACCTCCGTGCGGAGGGACAGCGAGTCTTCCTCGACGCCGAGCACTTCTTCGACGGTTACAAGTCCAACCCAGCCTACGCGCTGGAGGTCCTGCGCACCGCCGCCGAGGCGGGCGCCGACGTCATCGCCCTGTGCGACACGAACGGCGGCATGCTCCCCGACGAACTCGGCGAGGTCGTGGCGCGGGCCGTCGAGACCAGCGCCAGGGTCGGCATCCACTGCCACGACGACACCGGCTGCGCCGTCGCCAACACGCTCGCCGCCGTCAAGGCGGGCGCCACGCACGTGCAGGGCTGCGCCAACGGGTACGGCGAGCGCTCCGGCAACGCCAACCTGTTCACCGTCGTCGCCAACCTCCAGCTCAAGCGCGGCTTCGACCTCGTGCCCCCCGCCGCCCTCGCCGACATGACCCGCATCGCCCACGCGATCACCGAGGTCACCAACGTCACCCCGAACTCGCACGCGCCCTACGTCGGCATGTCCGCGTTCGCGCACAAGGCCGGGCTGCACGCCAGCGCCATCAAGGTCGACCCGAACCTCTACCAGCACATCGACCCCGCCGCCGTGGGCAACGACATGCGGATGCTGGTCTCCGACATGGCGGGCCGCGCCTCCGTCGAGCTCAAGGGCCGCGAGCTGGGCTACGAGCTCACCCCCGAGTCCACCAAGACCCTCGTGGACCGGGTCAAGGAGCTCGAGTCCCAGGGGTTCACGTTCGAGGCCGCCGACGCCTCCTTCGAGCTGCTGCTGCGCGACACCGTCCACGGCGAGCGCAGGCGGCACTTCGAGGTCGAGTCCTGGCGGGTGATCGTCGAGCGCACCAAGGGCGGCGACCTCGTCAGCGAGGCCACGGTCAAGCTGCACGCCAAGGGCGAGCGGATCGTCGCCACCGGCGAGGGCAACGGCCCTGTCAACGCCCTCGACCGGGCCGTGCGGCTGGGCCTGGAGAAGCTCTACCCGGAGCTGGCCAAGCTGGAGCTGGTCGACTACAAGGTGCGCATCCTCGAAGGCACCCACGGCACGGGGGCGATCACCCGCGTGCTCATCACGTCCAGCGACGACACGGCCGAGTGGGCCACGGTCGGGGTCGGCCAGAACGTCATCGACGCGTCCTGGCAGGCGCTGGAGCAGGCGGTCACGTACGGCCTGCTGCGCGCGGGCCGCGAGACCACCTGACCCCGCACGGCTACAGCAGGCTGGTGGCGAAGGTCACGCCCTGGACCTCGATCTTCGAGCCCGAGCACGACACCTTCGGCGCGTCCGTCCCCGGCACGATCACGGTGAGCAGGGACTTGGCGGCCGGCGAGACCACCACGGTGGCGGGCTGCTTCGACAGGTAGGTCGGCGAGGCCCAGCCGAGCTTGCCGCCGCGCTCCACCTTCTGCCCGCCGACCGGCGAGCAGGAGGAGGTGAGCTGCACCAGCGTGACCTTGAACTTCCCGTCGCCGAGGACGACCCGGCCGCCCCGGTTGGAGACGACCTTGAGCGACGGGTCGAACCGCCACAGGTTGCTGATCTTCTTGCCGCCGGACGCGGTGTCGAGCACGGCCATCAGGTCCTGGCCGTGGTTGACCAGGACCGAGCGGGTGCGGGCGGCCCCGTACGCCTTGTCGGTGAGCTGGAAGGCCTGCTGGTCCTTGCCGTACCTGGTCCTGGTGAGCTTGCTGGCCGTGCGGGGGCGGAAGCGCCCGCCCACGACGATCGGGATGTTGTGCGCCTCGGGGGAGAGCGTCCAGTACCGGTAGGCGCTCTTCTCGTAGGAGTGGAACCCGGCGTCCACCAGGACGTCGCGGCCCTGGGCGTAGTAGGTGACGCCCAGGTGGTCCTCGTGGCCGTGGAACTTCATGCCCGGGCCGAACCTGATCGTGTAGTACGCGGAGTCGGGCTTGCCCCACTCGGTCCGGCCGTACACGTAGCCGGCCTTGTAGACCTTGACCTTCTCCTTCGGCGTGCCCGTCTCCATCTTGGGCTCGGTCTCGGCGCTGCCGTCGCCGATCGGCGCCATGTAGCCGCTGGGCTCGGTGGAGTGGGCGACGAAGTCCTTCAGCGCGTCGGCGCGCTTGACGATCTCGCCGGGCACCTTGCGGTCGCACGCCTTCATGTTGGCCATCGCCACCTCGAGCCTGCCGTGGACGTAGACGGCGTAGCGCGGCGCCTGCTCCATGAGCGCGCCCTGCGAGTCGACGTCGAGCTTGACCGTGCCGGTCAGCCGCCGGGACGCGAGGTCGGCCCAGTCCTTGCGGCCGTAGCGGCAGCCGATGCCCATGAGCGCGATGTCCTGGTCCATCCCGTGGTTGTGGCCCTTCTTGTAGAGCCTCGGGTCGGACAGCAGCTTGGCGTGCTCGGCCAGGCTCTGCTTCAGCCAGTCGTCCTTGACGTGCATGCTCAGGCAGACGAGCGCCTGCGAGCGGAGCGAGACCGGGTGGTCCTTCCACACGTACGGCTTGGTGCCCTTGGCGCCGCGCCTGTTGTGGGTGACCCAGTCCTTGGCGATCTCCTTGGCCCGGTCGAGGTAGCGCTCCTCGCCGCTGTTCTCGTAGGCCACGACGAGCGTCCCCATCCAGCGCAGCGACTGGAAGACGAACTCCCAGGAGCGGTTGTGGTACGGGCTCGCCCCCCAGTTGATCTTCTTGCCGATCTTGTATCCGGGCAGGCCGACGAGGGAGATCTCGCCGCGCATCACGTCGTCGGCGGTCGGTGTCCCGGGGATCCAGTCGCCCTGGCACTGCGCGGTGCGCTTCACCGACGTGTCGGCATGCGCTGGGCTCACCATCCCGCCTAAGGCGAGTGTGAGAGCAAGGGGGATCGCGACGCGGCGCACGCCAGTTCCTTCCGGACCAAAAGATGGGGGCGGAACATGCTGTACGAATCGCGATCAACTGGTCAAGTTGCGTTCCAGATCGTTAGCATTCCACGACATGCTTGAGGCATGAAGCTCGACGACCTCGTCATTCCCGACACCCCGGCGTGCCGCGGCGCGCTGGAGGTGGCCGGCCGCTACCACTCGCCCTCGCTGCTCAACCACTCCGTGCGGGCCTACCTGTGGGCGGCGGCCTACGCCGCGACGCACGACATCACCTTCGACGCGGAGCTGCTGTACGTGTCGGCGATGCTGCACGACCTCGGCCTGACCGCGGAGTTCGACAGCCACACGGTGCCGTTCGAGGAGGCGGGCGGGCACGTCGCGTGGGCCTTCTGCGCGGGCGCGGGCTGGTCCGCCGAGCGGCGGGTCAGGGCCGCCGAGGTGATCGTCCGCCACATGTGGGACGAGGTGCGGCTGGAGGACGACCCGGAGGGCCACCTGCTGGAGCTCTCGACCGGCATGGACATCTCCGGCCGCCGCACCGAGGAGATCCCCACGCCGCTGCGTGAGGAGGTCCTGGAACGCCACCCCCGGCTGGACATCGCCAAGGAGTTCACGGCCTGCGTCACCGAGCAGGGCACGCGCAAGCCGTCGAGCCTGGCCGGCCAGTTCGTCCGCGCGGGCTTCGTCGAGCGCGTCGCCGCCAACCCGCTCGACCGCTAACGCAGCACCCGGTGGGGGGAGGCCTGCGGTGGCTCCAGGGTGACGCGGGCCACCGTCGGCACCCGGTCGGTCTCCAGGGCGCTGCGCATGCGCGGCAGCGTCACCCCGGCCAGGTGGTCGGTGAGCGTGCGCATCGGCGCCTGCTCGTCCGTGACCAGGCGCAGCCGCACCTCCGGGCGCCGGTCCGTGCCCGCCAGGTCGGCGCCGGCGCGCAGCACGGCGGGGCTGGACGCCAGGTCGGCGGCGACCGCGTGCGCGACGCCGCCGGCCGAGACGTCCGTGACGCCTCCGGGGCCGCTCTCCAGCCGCAGCGCGCGAGGCGCCTGCCCGAGCCCCTGGACGATCAGCCAGCGCAGGCCGAGCAGCGCCACGACGATCGACACCAGGGCGACGGCCCACCAGATCCACGGGGAGGCGGCGGCGAAGAACGGCCCGGTGCCACCGCCGTACACGACCGGCGTGCCCGGCGGCGCGATCGCCGCCCTGATCAGCGCCAGCACGCCCAGGATGGTGAGCACCAGCCCGACCAGGGCCAGGCCCAGCCTGTTGCCGCGTCCCGTCCTGCGGTTCACCTGCGCTCCTTCAGCTTGACCTGCACCTGGTACGGCTCGACCGGGCTCAGCGCCGCCATCCTGGTCAGGACCGCGTCGCGCACGGCCGCCTCGAAGTGCTGCTCGTCCCAGCCGGACGTGGTCGCCGTGACGGCGACGGCGTGGCCGCGGATCCTGGCCGTGGCGGAGTGGACGCCGGGCACCTCCTCGGCGGCGTGGGCCAGCGCCCTGGTGAAGCTCCTGGGCCGCATCCCGATGATCAGATCGGCGTCGCCGGTGCGCGCCGGGACCATCCGCGGGCGTCCGGGCACCACCGCGAGCGCCAGCAGCGCGAGGCCGACGAGGGTCACGAGGGCGGCGATCGCCAGGAAGGCCGGTGACTGCCACGGCGTCGTGGTGGCCCAGGCGAGCATCCGGTCGTACGGGATCCACCGCAGCGGGTGACCGGCCAGCGCCGAGATCGTCTCGGCGGCCACGGCCAGCCCTAGCAGCGTGAGCAGCACGGCCACGACGACGGCCGGGATCGTCCGCTGCGGGCGGAAGGCGCGCACCGCCGCCCGGTCGGCGGCCCGGTTCACGGGCGCGATCATGCCGTCACCCGCAGGTCGGTCACGGCCACGTCCACGCGCTGGACCCGCAGCCCCGTCAGCTCGCCGACTCGCGCGGCCACGTGCTGCCTGATCCGCCCCGCGGTCGAGCGCAGCGGCGCCGGGTAGGCGACGACCACGTCCAGGGCGATCGTCACGTGGTCGTCGCGTACCTCGGCGCCGGGCGAGCGCGTCCACGGCAGGCCGTCGCGCTCGCCCACGTCGAGCACCTCGGGCAGCTCTCTCGCGACGCACCGGGCGATCTTCGCGGCGACCCTGTCGCTCACCTCGGTGCGTCCCCGTCGCTCCTCGGGAAGGCGCGCGGGAGCGGGACGCTGCTCCGGCACCTGCGGCCGGGTCGCGGCCCGCGGGTCGGCGGCGGACGGGGTGGTCATCGGGACTCCTCCACCACGTCGTGGATCCGCACGTTCACCCGGCGGTCCCCGGTCAGGTCCGCCACCGCCTGGCGCAGCCGATCCGCCGTATCGGGGAGCGGTTCGGCTTCGGGGAGCGGTTCGGTGAGGCGGGCCACGATGGCGATGGCCACCTCGTCGTCGGTCACGGAGACGCCCGTGATCCGCTCGCCGGGCAGATACGTGGCCACCACCCCGAAGGGGCCGCCTGACAGCCCCGCCACTCCGGGGCAGGAGCGGGCGCGGTCGGCGATCGTCCGGGCGTCCGTCATCGGACCCTCGACTCCTGCTCCTGCTCCGGCTCCTCCTTCTTGCGCTCCTTCTTCCTGGGCTCTTCCTGGTCGGGCAGGTTGACGTCGTCCACCCTGATGTTGACCTCGGTGACCTCCAGGCCGCACATGCGCTCGATCGCGTTGATGACGTTCCTGCGCACGGCCGCGGCCAGCTCGGGGATGGCGATGCCGTACTCGACCACCAGGTCGAGGTCCACGGCCGCCTGCCGCTCGCCTACTTCCACCGACACGCCCTGCGTGACGCTGGCCTCGGCGCCGACCATGCCGCGCATGGTGCCGAGCGCCCTGGCCGCGCCGCCGCCCATGGCGTGCACGCCGGACACCTCGCGCGCGGCGAGCCCGGCGATCTTCGCCACGACGACGTCGTCGATGCTGGTGGTGCCCTTGTCGGTGACGAGCGCGCTGCCGGGACCGCCCCCCTGCTTCGGGACGGTCGAAGTCTGATTCTTGAGTATCGTGTCCGCCACGATCCGTCACCCCCAGCGTTCGTCGTTTGCCCTCATCTAACGAAATATCCACCTGACCAGGGATAATGTCCGACAAAACAGACTTTAGGGGTGATTTTGGGGCGTTCTGACTTGCGTGTTACTCAGGTGTCGCAGTAACGGCCTCCCGGTGACCAGGGTGTGCGATGGGCCGAATCCAGTGGCGGCGGCGATAGCCTTGTCGGGTGCGTATAGCGAGGTACTCCACAGGCGAAGGCGTGTCGTTCGGCGTGGTCGAGGGCGGCCCGGGCGAGGAGTTCGTCTCCGGTGTGTCCGGTCACCCGTTCGGCGACGTGCAGCTCACCGGGGAGCGGCTGCCGCTGTCACAAGTGAAGCTGCTCGCGCCGATGCTGCCGAGCAAGGTCGTCGCCATCGGCCGGAACTACGCCGAGCACGCCCGCGAGCTGGGCAACCAGGTGCCCGAAGAGCCGCTCCTGTTCATGAAGCCGTCCACCTCCGTGATCGGCCACGGCGAGGCGATCGCGTACCCGACGGCGCTGTCGCACCGCGTCGACTTCGAGGGCGAGCTGGCCGTCGTGATCGGCAGGCTCTGCCGCGACGTGCCCGTCGAGCGGGTCAAGGACGTCATCTTCGGCTACACCTGCGCCAACGACGTCACCGCTCGCGACCTGCAGAAGAAGGACGTCCAGTTCACCCGGGCGAAGGGCTTCGACACCTTCTGCCCGCTCGGCCCGTGGATCCGCACCGACCTCGACCCCAGCGACCTGGCGCTGACCACCACGGTCAACGGCGAGGTGCGGCAGAGCGGGCGCACCAACCAGCTCATCCACGACATCCCCGCACTGGTCGCCTACGTCAGCGCGGTCATGACGCTGATCCCCGGCGACGTGATCCTGACCGGCACCCCGGCCGGCGTCGGCCCGCTCGAGGTCGGCGACGAGGTCAGCGTCGGCATCGAAGGTATCGGCACTCTCACGAACAAGGTGGTCTCCCGTGACTGATCTACGGGTGCGCTTCGCCCCGTCTCCCACCGGCATGTTCCACGTCGGCGGCGCCCGCACCGCGCTGTTCAACTGGGCGCTGGCCGAGCAGTCCGGCGGCAGGTTCGTGCTGCGCATCGAGGACACCGACGCCACCAGGAACCGTCCCGAGTGGACCGAGGGCATCATCTCGGCACTCGACTGGATCGGCATCAACGGCACGAACCCGGCCTTCGAGGGCCCGTACTTCCAGTCGGCGTACGAGCCGCAGCACCGCGAGGCCGTGGCCAAGCTGCTCGCCGACGGCAAGGCGTACTACTGCGACTGCACCCGTGAGCAGCTCGTCGCCCGCACCGGCTCCGAGCACAAGGGCTACGACGGCCACTGCCGCGAGCGCGGCCTGACCGAGGGCGCGGTCCGCTTCCGCACCCCCGACGAGGGCGTCACCGTGGTCGACGACCTCGTCCGTGGTCGCGTGGAGTTCCCGAACGAGGCCCAGGAGGACTTCGTCATCGCCCGCACCGACGGCTCCCCGCTGTACGTGCTGGCCAACGCCGTCGACGACATCACGCAGAACATCACGCACGTGGTACGCGGCGAGGAGCACCTGGGCAACGCGGCCAAGCAGGAGCTGCTGTGGCCCGCGCTGGGCGCGAGCGCGCCGGTCTGGGCGCACCTGCCGGTGATCGTCAACGAGCAGCGCAAGAAGCTGTCGAAGCGCCGCGACAAGGTGGCGCTCGAGGACTACCGCGCCGAGGGCTACCTGGCCGAGGCCACGGTCAACTACCTCATGCTGCTCGGCTGGGGTCCCGGCGACGACCGCGAGATCATGCCGTGGTCGGACATGGTCCCGCTGTTCAAGCTGGAGGACGTCAACGCGTCCAGCGCCTTCTTCGACGAGAAGAAGCTGCGCGCCTTCAACGGCGAGTACATCCGCGCCCTGCCGGTCGAGACGTTCGAGGAGCGCTGCGCGACCTACCTCGACGCCGACTGGGACCGCGAGCTGTTCAGCAAGGTCGCCCCCCTGGCCCAGACCCGCATCTCGGTGCTGTCGGAGATCAGGAACAACGTCGACTTCCTCTTCCTGGATGAGCCGGTGTTCGACCAGGCGTCCTGGGACAAGGCGATGAAGACCGCCGCAGAGGAGATCCTCGCCGGCTACCTGGAGCGCCTCCCCGCGCTCAGCTGGGACCCTGAGTCGCTCAAGGAGGCGCTAGAGGAGGTCGGCGCCGCCCACGGGCTCAAGCTCGGCAAGGCCCAGGCGCCGGTCCGCGTCGCGGTCACCGGCCGCACTGTCGGCCTGCCGCTGTTCGAGTCGATCGAGGTGCTCGGACGGGAGCGGACCGAAGAGCGGATCCGGACCGCGCTAGCGCGCCTGCGAGGCTGACCGAGGCCCCGGCGGCCATCGACAGCCACACGCCTTCGATCCCGAGCCACGAGCTCAGCAGGTACGCGAGGGGCAGCTGCACGGCGAAACCCGCCAGCGTGGCGGCGAGCAGGCGGCCGCCCCTCCCGCTCGCCTGGAGCACGCCGCCGACGGCGATCAGGCCGCCGAAGGGCGCCAGGTAGAGCGTCATCCAGCGCAGGAAGCTCACGGCCGCCGAGCCGCTGGTGAACATCCCGGCGACGGGCACCGCCACCGCGTTCAGCGCCAGGGCCACCGCCACGCCCGCGCCCAGGCCCAGCCAGAGCGGCGAGCCGGCGGGCTCCGCCACCGCCTCGAAACCCTGGCGTAACCGGGGAGCGCGGGGCTCGCGAGGATCAACGGCATGGTCCTCGCGACAGGCGCGCTTCGCGCGTCCCGGCTCGGGCTGTGCTGTGCGGGGGCAAGCCCCCGCACCCCCGGCAGGTGGCCTGCCGGCCCCCCGCACCCCCCGGCCCTGGGGCGCCGGGCGGATGACCCGGCCGCCGCAGCGGCCGATTGGCGGATCGCCACGCTGACTGGTCGCCATCCCCGGAGAGTAGGAACACGGCTTAGTTGCAGGTCGCCACCGTGGGAGGTGCGGTCGCTCTCAGCCATCCGTGTCTCATCGTGGGGGCGCGTGGGCTTCAATCGAGATAGGGCTCCGCCCCGTCTTCGAGACCCCGGCCGATTCGCAGACGTATCGCTGGATGGATGTCGTACCGCGCGAGATCGTCGGGCGCGACCCAGCGAACCTCCTGTGCCTCTGCGGGATCAGGTGCCATCGAGCCGCCCACCACGCGGGCTCGAAGGCAGATGTTGATGGGCTGCCGCACCTCGTCCACCTTGTCGCCGTGCATGTAGGCGATCACATGCTCAGGGGTGGAGAAGATACCGACCAGGCCGGTCACCTGTACGACGAGGCCGGTCTCCTCCTCGCACTCGCGAACCCCAGCCCCCGCGACGGTTTCGCCCATTTTCACCCCGCCCGTGGGGATGGTCCACAGGTCATTGTCGGTACGTCGCAGCAGCAGTACCCGGCCGACGTCATCTCGAACGAACACACTGGCCGACGCCTTGCGGCTGGTCGGCTTCGGCGCTGCTGGGTCCTGCCAGAAGTCGACGCGTCGGCTCTTCTTCACGTCGATCCCCGATCCCACGGCCGCGCGGAGGCCCAGACCCGCTCGAACGACTCCAGGTATGTGTTGAACCATGCCCCATCGAGTCTGCGCAGATGCAGCGTCGGCGTATATGCGGCGAGGATCCCGTACACGTGGACGTTGACCAGCATCTCGTCGTCGAACCTGTAGATCGAGTTGTACAGCGGGGTGTCGTGCAGTCGGATCTGCACGTTCGGCGGCATGCGCTGCCCGTAGTAGGCGAGCACTGCGGCCACCCGGCCGGCCACGCCGCCTCCAATCTGGTGCTCGGTGTCTCGCGATGCCAACTGCGCCCCCTCCGGATCACCGAGCAGGAGACGCACACGCACCCCCGCCTCCGCCTTGGCGGCCAGTGTCGGAATCCAGTCGGGATGCTCCTCCGTGAGGAAGAGGCCCGCGAACGCCAGAAGATCCACGTTCCGCTCGGCCCCGCGCAGGGTCTCGGTCCAGAGATGGCGCGGAACGTCGTTCCGGCGCGGGTAGCTGCCCACCAGTTCCGCGCCTACGAGAGATGCCTTGTTGATGGCGTCGGGCCACAGATATGACTCGTCCTCCTCAAGGATGGCCGACACCCTGTAGCGGGTCTTCGGGTAGGGCACTGATGTGCCATGCAGCCACCGTTCGACGCTCTTCACGCTGACCTGTGCCGCGTCCGCCAATTGCTGGGTATCCAACCCTGCGCGGAGCATGGTTCGGCGGAGTCGTTCGTTCACCATGGCGATCAATCCCGTCTCAGGACATCCCTGCCCACCTAGTTGACCGCAAGGTGTCGGCAGATGTCTAGGGGTGGTGCAGCGCTGTCCGGCCCCACGACCACATCCTGCTGCCATGGAAAGCGTCGGCGACTGGCTGGCCTGCCTGCGGCTGGCGCGGGGGCCGATCGAACACCGGCCGGGCCGTTCGTCTATCGCCGACTGGTGCTGGCCGGAGTACGCAGGCTCCGGCTTTCGATCTCCCGGTGCGCGATCCGGGCGCGCACCGGGCCTCAAACGGGTACGACGGCCCACCTCTGTTCCTGCCGTCGCACCCCATACGAATGGATGGTCCGGCATGAAATGGGAGCGCTTCAAGCGGCAGGGCGAGCGGCTTCGCGTCACCGAGACCAGCTGTTGCGGCGAGTACGAGTGGGCCTGCCAGGGCGGACTGTTCCTCGTGCTCCGCCACGGCGAGCGCGGTTATGAAGAGGCCGGACGCGGCACCTACCGGCAGGCGCGAGGCGTGTGGGACGACCTCGTCCTCGCCCACCGCCACAGAAACGCCCAAGTCGCCCCAGCGATCAAGCGGCGCGGCTCAAGAGGCGGATCGCGGTCCCTGCCGCAGATCTCTCACCCCAAGGAGGAACGGACATCGTGACCACCATCCCCCAGCCAGCCCTCGACCTCCTCTGCCTGGAGATCACCGGCAGGTGCCAGCTCGCCTGCGCACACTGCTACGCCGACTCCGGCCCCACCGGTACGGACGGCAGCATGACCGTCGCCGACTGGACCGACGTCATCGACCAGGCCGCCGATCTCGGCGTCCGGCTGGTGCAGTTCATCGGTGGCGAGCCCCTGCTCTACCGGGCGCTGCCCACGCTGATCGGCCACGCGCTCGCCTCGGGTCTCCAGGCGGAGGTGTACTCCAACCTCGTACACGTTTCAGACGCCATGTGGCAGGTGCTCGCCCAACCGGGCGTGCGCCTTGCCACGTCCTTCTACAGCGACGATCCGATCCAGCACACGCGGATCACCGGCCGCGACACGCTGCCACGCACCCAGGCCAACATCGGCAAGGCCGTACGGCGAGGCATCCCGTTGCGTGTCGGGCTCGTCGATCTCGGGGACGGCCAGCGGGTCGAGCAGGCCAGGTCCCTGCTCACCGACCTCGGTGTCACCAACCTGGGTGTGGACCGGATGCGCCTTCTGGGCCGCCCAGCGCTCCGGGCAGGCGAGGCCTCCGAACTGTGCGGGCGCTGCGGCGACGGCGTCGCCGCCATCCTGCCGGACGGCACCGTGACGCCATGCCCTCTTGGCCGGTGGCTGTCCGCCGGCGACGTCCGGCACGTCCCGCTCCGTTCCCTGTTGGGCCAGGTGCGGCAGATCACCGCGCGCGACATCAGGCCCGTGCTCGACGCACACCGACCATGTGAGCCGAGCTGCAATCCCGGCTGCGATCCGGGCATGCATGACCCGGACTCCTGTAGCCCGAAGGGCAGGTGCGATCCGAACCAGCCCCCCGCCCCCGCCTGCAAGCCGAGTGTCTCCTGCAAACCGAAGGGGTGATGTCACGGTGCCCAACCGCACCCGCCGAGGACGCGTCCAGGCGCTGGCTGACTATCTGATCAGCGCCGGAGTGCTCGACCCCGCCGAACAGGACGGCCGCGCCTGGCTCGAAGCGCTGCATCAGGTGCCGCGCGATCTGTTCGTGCCTCGCCGGGCCTGGGCCGACCCGCAGGACAACCGCCCCATGCACGCCATCGACCGCGATGTCGACCCGGGCACCTGGTGGGACGCCGTCTACAGCAACAGCGCGATCGTCACCCAGCGCGGAGACGGCAGCGCGGACGTCACAGACACCAACGCGAGCCCCACCTCGTCGCTGTCCTCCCCGCACGTGGCCGCCGAGTTCCTGCGCCTGCTCGAGCTGAGGCCGCACCACCACGTCCTGGAGATCGGCACCGGCACCGGCTGGACCGCCGCCATGCTCGCCTGGCGGCTCGGCGCCGACCAGGTGACCACGATCGAAGTGGACGCCGTCGTGGCCGAGGCTGCCGCAGGCAATCTCAAGGTAGCCGGGTTCTCACCGTTCACGCTCGTGGGTGATGGCGCTCTCGGAGCCCTCGACCGGGCGCCGTACGACCGGGTGCACGTCACCTGCGGTGTGCGCGACATCCCGTACGCGTGGGTCGAACAGACTCGGCCTGGCGGCGTGATCGTCATGCCGTACATGCCGCCATCCGGCCACTGGGGCGAGCAACTGCGCCTGGACGTGCTCGACGACGGAACCGCGGTCGGCCGGTTTCACGAGGGCGCGAGCTTCATGATGATGCGGTCGCAACGGCGGCCCGCCTGGCCGCCGTACTCCGAGCAGCGCGCCATGAGCGCGATCCGGCTGGACCCGCGCGCCCCCCACCAGGCGCTCCCTCACGGATTCGGGCTCTTCCTCGCCGCTCAGGCTCCGCACGTGGCCGTCACCACTGCGGGCTGGGAGGAGCAGGACGACGGATGGGCGTGGGTCATGCGGCTACGCGACCTCGAAGGCGACGGCTGGGCGCTGGCCACGGCACACCCCGGCGAAACCGGCACGGAGGTCATCCAAGGAGGCAGATCACGGTTGTGGGACGACTTCGAGGAGACCTACACGAGGTGGCTACGAGACGGTTGCCCTGACCGCGAGCAATTCACCGCCAGGGTCAGCGCCGACGGCCAGTCCATCCGGCTGGGGCGCTTCAAGGAGTGAGTCCAACTCGTCCAGCGGCCTCGATACCTGCCGCCGGCGACCACACCCGCTCACCGCGTACGCGTACACGCAGGGGGCATGCATCGAACGCCTCACTGATCAGCACAGCTCATGGACCGCCTCGACCAGACCCGCGTTCCGGAGGTGGTTCGGCCGGCACCTCGGCGTGGGGGCTCGCGTAGCGGCCGGTCTGGGATTGTCGGACGGCTCCGCTAGGTTGCCGTCATGGCGGAATACGTACTGGTAGCAGGCGCGTGGCTCGGATCGTGGGCGTGGGACGAGGTGGTGCCGGAGCTGCGTGCGGCCGGCCACGGCGCCCATCCGTTGACGCTGTCGGGCCTCGCTGACAAGCAGGGTGTGCCGGCCAGGCTGCAGACCCACGTGCAGGACATCGTCGACGAGGTCGAACGGCACGATCTGCGCGACGTCGTCCTGGTCGGGCACAGCTACTCGGGTATCCCGGTCGGGCAGGCCGCCGAGCGGATCGGCGACCGGCTGGCTCGGGTGGTCTTCGTCGACTCCAACGTGCCGGCCGACGGCGAGTCGTTCGTGTCCAGCTGGTCTGACGACGGCCGGGCGATGGTGGAGTCCTCGATCGCCGAGCACGAGGGCTTCTGGGCGCCGCTGACCGCGGCCGACTACGAAGGTCAGGGGCTCACCGACGGGCAGATCGCCCGGATCGTGGGCGGCTCGACGCCGCACCCGGGCGCCACGCTCACCGAGCCCGCCGTGCTGGCACGCCCGCTCGGCGAGCTTCCGGCGACGTACGTCAAGTGCCTGCTCGACGGCGACGAGCCGAACGGCGACGTGGCCAAGCTACTGACCAGCGAGCACTGGCGGCTGGTGGAGATGGACACCGGTCACTGGCCGATGTTCTCTCAGCCGCGCGAGCTGGCGCGGATCCTGCTCGCCGCCGCGGCGGCGTGAGCGTTCGCGCTGACGCGTGCGCACCTCCACGCCTTAGGCCGTAACAGTCGTCCTCGAACACGGCATCACGCACCCCACCGCACCAAGGACGTGATCACGCCAGGGCAGCGACGATTGTGTAGGGTTCACCGGACAACTCGTGCCGTTGTGGCGGTTACCCGGACCAGTGCCATGTTCCGATTGGGAGGCAGGGCGGGAGCCCGCCGCCTGACGGCGCGAGAGACGCCTGATCGCTATGTGACGAGGGAGGTTGATGAATATGGCTGCCAGCAGCCTTCTTCAGCATGCCCTTGTCCGGTCCGCGCGACCTTAGCGCGCGGTCCGGGTCGTACGAACGACCAGGAGTCTCACATGTCTTCTTTCTTCTCGGTGACCGACACCGACCTGACCACCGACCGCCTGATCCTGCGGTCGTGGACCCCCGCCGAGGTCAGCGCCGTCCTGGACGGCGCCCGGCCGGCGCACTGGGCCGAGGACTTCCCCGCCGAGGGTGACCAGGTCATCGCCGGCCTGTTCGCCGAGCACCCCGCGTGGCTGGGCGAGTACGGCCACCGTCAGATCATCGAGCGCGACACCGGCCTGGTGGTCGGCTCGATCGGCCTGTTCTGGCCGCCCAGCGACGGCACCCTGGAGATCGGGTACGGCGTCGTGGCCTCCCGGCGGGGCCGCGGCTACGCCCCCGAGGCGACGCGTGCCCTGACCGAGTTCGCCCTCACCGCGCCAGGCGTCCACACGGTCCACGCCAACGTGGAACTGTCGAACCCTGCCTCGGTCAGCGTGCTGGAAAAGGCCGGCTTCCTGCGCTCGCGCAGCGACGCTGAGCAGAACACAGCTCTGTACCTCGCCGTGGCGCCGGCCCAGCGGTAACCACCGTGGGATCGGCGGCGGCACGCCGCTGCCGATCCCACACCGACCCAGCCGGTCGCCGCACGCGTCCGCTTGTGTCGAACACAGGTGATCGGGATCTCGAAGATCCCGTCTACGGGTGGAGCAGTACTGGCAGACCCGGTGGCGCCCTGCGAGCTGGTTCCCGACGACTCGCCGCACGTCGTGCCGAAGACGCCGGCCGAGCTCGCGCGACGGGCCGCTACCGGAGGCAGGTCTGTGCGGTCAGGACCAGGGTCACACCGACGACCATGTTCTTCGACGCGAGGAAGACGTAGATCGCCTTGGGGTTGCCCGGCACGGCGGCGATGGGGGTGCCGTACAGCCGGCTCTGCTTCAGGTTGGGGTAGGCGGCCTTCAACTGCGCGGGGGTGGAGCCCCTGCCGATGCCCTGGGGCGTCTTGACGTTGCTGGGCGCGGAGATGGTGACCACGCCCTGCGTCTTGGAGATGAACACCCCCGCCCGGTCGCCGTCGTACTTCTGCTCCTTCAGGTCCCAGGCCGAGCACGTGGTGCGGGCGTTGATGGTCTTGCGGACGATCTTCCCGGTCGCCTTGGCCTGCGCGAGGGGCATCCCGAGTTTCAGGGGGCCGTACCCGAACGGCCCGATCGTCATCTGCTGGGCCGCGGAGGCGGTGGGGGCGGCGTTCGCCGCCGGGGCGACGCCGGCCAGCGCGAGCCCTCCAGCCAGCGCGGTCACCAGTGCCGACCGGCCGATTCGCAGGGTAATCGTGTGCTTCATAGTGCTACCTCCATGATCGAGAGTTCCACACCATAGTTCGGGTGCAGGTCCGCTCGTGGAGGATTCAGACCGACGCGTACGGCCGAGCCCCGGTGCCGGCCCTTCCGTGTGCTCTCCCAGGTGCCTCCGGTCGGTCGAAGAGCTCAGCAGGTGACCGGGCGCTCACCGCTCCCGGAGACGGACCGGTGCCCGCTCCGCCTATCCGGCCGGGACGAACCGGTAGACCGTCGACTCCCGCCGTCGGAAGCCCACACGCTCGTAGAGCCGGTTCGCGGCCTCCCTGGACGGCCGCGACGTCAGGTCCACGGTGCGGGCTCCGGCCCGCCCGGCCAGCTCGACCGCCTTGTCCAGCAGCGCCGCCGCCACGCCCTGCCCGCGCGCGACCTCGTCCACCACGACGTCCTCGACGCGCGCGCGGAGCCCGGAGGGCAGCGGGAAGGCCACCAGGGTCAGGCTCCCCACGATCTGACCGTGCAGGCGGGCTACCAGGACGGTCGTCGTGTCGCAGGCCACCAGCCGCGCCAGGGCTTCACGATCAACCGTCGCCGCGGTCGCCGACAGCTGTGGCAGCAGCCGGCCGAACGCGGCCACCGCCTCGTCGCTCGCCTCGCGCAGGATCTCGATCTCGACGGTCACGAGCCCGACCTTACTCGCAGGAGATCGGCCAGGAACGCGTCTGGAGACCGCGTCAAGTAGCCACCCGTCATGCGAGGGCACGTCGCCTGCGAGCGCCGACCGCCGCTCGTAGGTGCGGCCGGCGCAGTCCGAGGATCGCGCCAGCCGGTTCGGTGCAGTCCGGTTGCGCTTGTGAGTCGCAGGTCCCTGGGGGAGGGAGGCACGCACGGCGGTGCCGCGGCCTCCCGGGCGTCGGCTCGTCGTGCGCCACGGGTGGCTGCGCGGGATCGGCGGCGTCTGGCCCGGTGGTCTGTGGCCGTGGGCTGGGCGGCTCGACGGACAGGGTGAGGTGGGTCAGGAGCCGGGTGGGGGTTCGGCGAGAGTGTCGTCGATGGCGGTGCTCAGCTGGTCGAGTACCGCTTCGAACTGCTCGAGCAGCTCCGGCGGGTACTGGGACAGGATCGCGTTCTGGCGCTCGTTCGCGGGCCTGAAGAAGTCGTCGGCGAGCTCCCTGACGCGCGCGCTGCTGCGCAGGGTGACGATCCGCCGGTCGGTGTGCTCGCGGCTGCGGGTGATGTACCCGGCCTGTTCGAGGCGGTTCAGCAGTGCGGTCATGGCGCCCGAGGACAGTGAGATGCGCCTGCTGAGGAGGGCGGGCGACAGCGGGGCGCCCCTCGCTTCGGACGAAGCGATCTCCAGGAGGGCGAAGGCGTCGGTGGAGTGCACGCCCAGCAGGGCCGCGAAGCGGCGGCCCAGCTCGGTGAAGCTCGCGCCGTAGGCCCTGAGTCCTTCCGCCAGCCGTACACGCTGCGCCGCGACGCCGCCGGCCATCGGTTTCTCCATCTGGGCCCTCCGGTTCCCTTCTCGTGCCGGCGAATCCCGCCAGCGGCACGCTTTGACAACCTATCGTCCCAAATATACCTTCACCATGGAATTACTTTATGGTGGAGGTATCTCGATTGCGCACTCCTTCCCCTGCTCGCCGATGGCCGGGGCTGATCGTCGTCGCGCCGCTGCTCCTGCCGGCAGGCCGCCAGGAGGGCCTTCCTCGCGGGCGTCACCAGCATGCTTCCCGGACGTAACCGGCCCGCCCAAGGCCGCCGACCCGCGCCCCCACTCAAGATCCGGACAGCCTCCTAGGAGCCCAGATGTTCAACGCGCCGCACGCCGGCATCGACCCGTTCGCCGTCACCGTCCGCGGCATCGGCGAGGCCCATCCTGCCCACGCCGCCCTGCGTGCTCTGGGGCCGATCGTCCGCGCCGACGCCCCGGCCGGCGGCCAGGTGTGGATCGTCACCGACTACGCCCTGGCCCGCGAGGTACTCACTCACCCGGGCATCGTCAAGGACCCCGCGTACGCGCCGGCCGGGTGGGACCCGCGGACCGCGGGGCTCGAACCGACCGCCGCGGCGCAACCGTCCCTCACCACCCTCGACGGCGCGGCGCACGAGGCGCTGCGCCGCGCGCACGCCCCGCTCTTCACGGCCCGGCGGATGCACGACTACGCCGAGCGGATCACCACGATCGCCCGCGAGCTGCTCACCGGGCTCGCCGCCGCCGGCGGCACGGTCGACCTGATGGCGGACTTCGCCACGCGCTTCCCCCTCAGCGTCGTCTGCGACGTGCTCGGCGTGCCGCTCGCGCGGGTCGACCAGGCCATCGTGGCCTGCCGGCGGATGTACAGCGACGACCCCGAGGAGGTGGGGATGGCCATGGCCGCGTTCGCGGACCTGGCCGGCGCCGCGCTCCAGGACGGCCAGGACGGCCTCGCCGTCGAGCTGCGTGAGCGGGTGCCCGACGAGCTCACCGAGGCACAGGTGCACTACCTGCTCTTCACACTGATCTTCGCCGGTCAGCTCACCACCGACGCCTCACTGGGCTTCCTGCTCGCGTACGTCCTGGACGCCGACAGCGATGTGGCGGGCAGGATCGCGACCGGCGAGCTCGTCCGGGACACGCTGCGCCGGCACCCGCCCGCGCCCTTCACCCTCTGGCGGTTCACCGCCACCGACATCGAGCTCGCCGGGGTGCGGCTGCCCGCCCGGTCGCCCGTCCTCGTGGACATCCAGGGCATCAACACCGACCCCGGTCGGTCGAACGGGCCGGACCTCACCTTCGGCGCCGGCCCGCACTACTGCACCGGCGCGCAGCTCGCCCAGCTGGAGCTGGGCGCGATCGTGGACGTCCTGCGGAGCGACTTTCCCGACGCGCGCCTCGCGGTGCCGTTCGCCGAACTCCGGCAGATCGGCGTCGGCGGGATCCAGGGATGCCGGTTGACCGCCCTCCCGATCACGCTGCGAGGCTGACCCGCCGACGCGCGCTGCCGGCCACCCGCCGCACCCCATGCAGGGTGCGCCGGGCGGGCCGCGGCTAGAGGAGGCCGCGGCGTTCCAGGAGGGGCTGGATGCGCGGCTCGCGGCCGCGGAAGTTCCGGAAGGCCGTCAGCGCGTCGAGGCTGCCGCCGAGCGACAGCAGCTCCCGGCGGAAGTGGTCGCCGTTCTCCCGCTTCAGCCCGCCGTTCTCCTTGAACCACTCCACGCTCTCGGCGTCGAGCACCTCGCTCCAGATGTAGGAGTAGTAGCCGGCGCTGTAGCCGCCGGAGAAGACGTGCGCGAAGTAGTTGGTCCGGTAACGCGGCCTGACGAGCGGGACGTCGATCTGGGCGGCCTGGAGGGCCGCCGCCTCGAACGCCTCGGCGTCCTCGACGCTCTCGCCGGGGGTCAGCTTGTGCCAGGCCCAGTCGAGCAGCGTGGCGGCCAGGTACTCGACCGTCATGAAGCCCTGGTTGAACTGCTCGGCGGCCTTCATCTTCTCCACCAGCTCGGCGGGCATGGGCTCGCCCGTCTCGTGGTGCTTGGCGTAGTTGGCCAGGACCTCCGGCCACGTCACCCACATCTCGTTCACCTGCGACGGGTACTCCACGAAGTCGCGCGGCACGCGGGTGCCGGAGACGCGCGGGAAGCGCACCGCGGAGAACAGCCCGTGCAGCGCGTGCCCGAACTCGTGGAAGGCCGTGTTGACCTCGTCGTACGTCAGCAGCGTCGGCCCGGAGGCGGGCTTGGTGACGTTCAGGTTGTTCAGCACCACCGGCCTGGTCCCGAACAGGTACGACTGGTCGACCAGGTTGTTCATCCAGGCGCCGCCGCGCTTGGTCGGCCTGGCGTACGGGTCGAGCCCGAACAGGCCCAGCTCGCCGCCGTCCTCGTCGCGGACCTCGAAGAACCTGACGTCCTCGTGGTAGCCCTTCAGCTCGGGACGCTCGGTGAACGTCACCCCGTACAGGCGGGTGGCCGCGTAGAACACGCCGTCGCGGAAGACGCGGTCGAGTTCGAAGTACGGGCGCATGGCGGCGGCGTCGAAGTCGTAGCGGGCCTGCCGCACCTTCTCGGAGTAGAACGACCAGTCCCACGGTTCGATCGCGAACCCGGCCTGCTCGCTGAGCGCCTCGGCCTCCTTGTGGGCGTTGCGCACGGCCGGGCCGACGAGCTGCCCGAGCATCTCCTCGACCGCTTCGACAGTCTTGGCCGTCTGGTCGGCCACCTTGTAGGCGGCGTGGGTCGGGAAGCCGAGCAGCGCGGCCCGCTCGGCGCGCAGCGTGGCCAGCCTGACGGCCAGCTCGAAGTTCTCCGGCGCCCGCTCGACGCTCAGCGTGTAGAGCCGGCGGCGCACGTCGCGGTCGGTCAGCTGGGTCAGGGCGGGCTGGTTGGTGAAGTTGAGCAGCGGCAGGACGTACTCGCCGTCCTTGCGCAGCGACTCGATCGTGGCCTCGTCGAACCCGTCGAGCTCCTTGGCGTCGGTGACGACCAGAGCGGAGCCGGTGAGCGCCGCGAGCAGGTTCTGGGAGAACTCGGTGGAGAGCTTCGACTGCTCCTCGTTGAGCTCCTTCAGCCTGGCCTGCTCGTCCTCCGACAGGTCGGCCCCCGCCCTGACGAAGTCCTCGCGATACTTCTCCAGGAGCCACGCCTCCTCGGCGTTCTCCGTGCTCACCTGCTTGATGCGGGCCCACAGCGCGCGGTTGAGCCTGATGGCGTCGCTGTGCTTGGCCAGCTCGGGTGAGATCCGCTTCTCGATCTCCCTGATGCCGTCGGTGGCGTGGGACGCGGACAGGCTGTAGAAGACGGTGGCCGTGCGGTCGAGGGTCCGCCCGGAGCGCTCCAGGGCCGCGATCGTGTTGTCGAAGGTGGGGGCCTCGGCGTTGGAGGTGATCGCGTCGACCTCGGCGAGCTGCTCGGCCATGCCGCGCTCGAAGGCGGGCAGGAAGTGGTCCTCGCGGATCTCCTCGAACGGCGGCAGCTCGTAGGGAAGGCTGCTGGGGGCGAACAACGGGTTCTCGGCCAACGCTTGCGCTCCTCCACGTGGTGTTTTGTCCTCCTCAGCTTCGCATGCCGGGTGCGCGCGGCGCGCCGTGGAGAGCTCGTTGGCCAATCGTTTTGGTGATGCCGCCAAGCTGGGCTATTCTTTCGGACGTCGCCGAACGCGCCCCAAGGGGTTCGGAACGGTGGGGTATGGTGTAATTGGCAGCACGACTGATTCTGGTTCAGTTAGTCTAGGTTCGAGTCCTGGTACCCCAGCTTCTAGCGGATGTCTCATTGAGATGTCCGCTTTTTGGTTTATGGATGAATTCCGGATCAGAAGAGGTTCATTCCTCTCCTTCGCCGCCCCCCTCGTCCCCC
The DNA here is from genome assembly GCF_040300065.1 of Nonomuraea sp. NPDC000554. Taxonomy (NCBI): domain Bacteria; kingdom Bacillati; phylum Actinomycetota; class Actinomycetes; order Streptosporangiales; family Streptosporangiaceae; genus Nonomuraea; species Nonomuraea sp. NPDC000554. The sequence goes on from NZ_JBEPDC010000012.1 coordinate 270,212, forward strand.
CGCTGGTGCTCTTCTTTCCGGTCTGCCTCCTGCTCGGCGCCCTCCTCACCCAGAGCTCGGTCGCCGGCCTGGTGATCGGCGTGGCCGCCACGGCCGCGCTCGGCGGCGTCCTGGTGGTCAAGTACCGCCGGATGGTGGCGGGCACCGTGGTCCGCTTCTCGCCGCAAGGGGTGGAGATGTCCGACGCCTACGGCTACCGCCTGCGCCTCAGCTGGCCCCGTATCGAGCGCGTCGACGTCGTCCGGAGTCGGATGGCCAGCCCGCGCACGATCGGCCGTCCTGGGGGCCTTCGCGTCCGCGCGGGCGCCATGCAGTCGGTGGGGCTCGTCGGCTGGGGTGAGCGCGACGTCCCCGCCCGCATGCCCCGCTGGATGCGCGACCATCTCGCCCGCGTGCCCGTCGACCCGGAGACCGGCCTGCAGTGGCTCGCCATTCCGCTGGGCGCCGTCGATCCGCTCTGGGAGCGCGGGCCGATGGGCGACTGGGTGCGCCGCCACAGGCCCGATCTGCTGGCCTGATAGTGGTTTGGAGTGCTCCATGGGGTGCGGTAGAGTTACCTGCGTTGCCGGGGAGGCCCGGCAAAATCGCTTGTGGACAGGGTCCCGTCGTCTAGTGGCCCAGGACGCCGCCCTCTCAAGGCGGTAGCGCCGGTTCGAATCCGGTCGGGACTACCACTGTCCAGCAAGCTGCGAAGGTCCCGTCGTCTAGTGGCCCAGGACGCCGCCCTCTCAAGGCGGTAGCGCCGGTTCGAATCCGGTCGGGACTACGTCTCACCTCATCACCGCCCAGCGTTTATCGCCGGGCGGTTTTTCTTTTTCGCGCCGACGATTCCCGGAGTGACCCGGCTGAGGGGCTGGAGTTCGACTCCAGCCCCTCAGCGGCTCACGCGTTGGAACGGGCCTTGAACAGCGCCCGGCGGGCCGCCTTGGCGACCTGCTTGTCAGGATGGACCTGCGAGATCAGGTCGAGCAGCTCCTCCACGTGCGCGTGCGGGATCTTCCAGATCACCTCGAGCAGGTTGTTGAGCAGCTCGGGCCCGATGTCGCGCAGGCTGCTCACGAACTCGGAGCGGCCCAGCCCGGCCGAGATCGTCCACATGTCGAGAATCAGCCAGTGCGTGTCGTCCTGCGTCGGCTCGGGAGCGCCCTCCACCTCCAGCTGGCTCAGATGCGTCGCCGCGTACGGACGCAGCGACGGCACCTTCAGCACCTCCTGCCAGGCGGGGACGGCCGCCTCGCCCAGCGTGCCGACCACGCTGGCCGCCTGCACCCGGATGAGCGCGTCGGACTCGTCCTCAGCGGCGGCCGCCAGCAGCTCCTCGGCGGCCTTCTCAGGCTCGCGCAGCTGCATCCAGGCGGCGAACTCGGCGTCGGCCTCCTCCTCCGGCAGCTCGGCGCTGAGCGCCAGCAGCTCGTGCGCGCTCATCGACTCGATCGCCGGACGCGCGTCGAGCTCGATGTCGGAGTCGTCGACGAGGTGGACCACGCCCTCCGTGCCCAGCGCGGTGAGGCTGACGGTGGTGCCGGAGACCTCGGCCATGCCGTAGCCGACCAGCCAGTCGATCGCCGTGGCCAGCGGGTCGCCCGCGGCCTCCCAGGCGTCGGACCCCAGCTCGTCGAGGTCGGCCGCCGCCTCGGACAGCTCCTGCTCCAGCTCGCCGCGCTCGCGCGAGCCGCCTGCCAGCAGCAGCCTGACCAGCACGCCGCGGGTGAGCCCCGCCAGCGCCATGGTCAGGTCTTCGTCGTCGAGCTCCGGGTCGCCGTAGTCGACCGAGTGCAGGCCCAGCATCCAGGCGTCGAGGACGTCCTCGTCGTCGTCGAACGGCCACTCGGCCGTGTCGTCCTGGACGGCGACCGTGTTGGCCTCGCCGGGCTCCAGGAACTCCAGATCGACGGCGAGGTTCCAGATGTTCCACAGCTGCGGCACGGCCTCGGCCAGCGGCCCGTCGGCTTCGGGCTTCGGCAGGCCGACAGCCGTCAGTGCGTCCTCCACCTCGGCGTCGGAGAGCAGGGTCTCCTCGCCCACCTTGCGGCCCGAGCCGACCCAGAGGGCCAGGTCGCGCGCCTTGGTGATCAGCGGCGCCTCACGGGCCGCCGCTGCCAGCTCGGAGTCGGGACGCAGCCTGATCGTGTCGAGGTCGGCCAGCTCGTCGGCGAACGGCTCGAAGTCGCCGAGGTCGCCGGCTTCCTCGTCGCCGTCGCCGTCGTCGTCCCCCTCGTCGAGCAGGTCCTCCATGAGCTCGACGAACTCGTCCTCGACGTCGTCGAGCTCGGCCCGCAGCTCCGCGAGGGAGTGCGAGCCCTTGCTCAGCCTGCCCGTCTGGTCGAGGAACGTCAGGTACGCGTCGACGGCGGGCAGCATCCCGTCGGCGGCGGCGTCGGGATCGTCGACGACCTTCGGCATGCGGTCGAGCAGCAGGTTGCGCAGGTCGGCACGCTTCCACGTGCCGAGGTCCTGCGAGAAGGCGAGGCGGTGCCAGAGTGCGGCTGGCCCCACGAGCTCGGGGTCGCTGTCAGGCGCGTGCTTACGCGCCCACATGATGAACTCTTCGAGCAGGGGTCGCAGCTCAGTGGCGGCTACCTCGATGCGATCTGTCACCCACTCAGGCTAGTGCGCCCGCGAGGCAGTCGGCTCCCCAAATAAACGCTTTTGCTGATCATGACGTGCGGCGCATGGCCTCCGTGATACGTTCGGCGGCCGCCATCACCGGTACCGCGTGCAGCCTGCCGGGCGCCCTGGTCAGCCGTTCGATCGGCCCCGACACGGAGACGGACGCGACCACCTTGCCCCCGCTGCCCCTTATCGGCGCCGAGACGCTGGCCACGCCCTGCTCGCGCTCGCCCACGCTGTGCGCCCACCCCCTGCGCCGCACCGACGCCAGCGTGGCGGCCGTGAACTTGGCGCCCCGCAGCCCGCGGTGCAGCCGGTCGGGCTCCTCCCACGCCAGCAGGATCTGCGCCGCGGACCCCGCCGTCATCGGCAACGCGGACCCCACGGGGACGGTGTCGCGCAGGCCGCTGGCCCGTTCGGCCGCCGCCACGCACACCCGCTCGTCACCCTGGCGGCGATACAGCTGCGCGCTCTCGCCGGTCAGGTCACGAAGCTGCATCAGCACCGGCGCGGCGACCGCCAGCAACCGGTCCTCTCCGGCCGCCGTGGACAACTCCGACAGACGCGGGCCGAGAACGAATCTGCCCTGTGTGTCGCGGGTCACGATGCGGTGATGCTCAAGGGCGACGGCCAGCCGGTGGGCCGTCGGACGGGCCAGACCGGTGGCCTGAACCAGCTGAGCAAGCGACGCGGGGCCGGCTTCGAGGGCGTTGAGAACCAGAACGGCTTTGTCGAGTACTCCGACTCCGCTAGAGTTGTCCATAGACCGATACTGCCGTCTCGACATATGAGAAAGCAAGTCGGAGGCAAACTCCACACGCGGGGGAGCGCCGGTCTCTTTACTGAGGAGCGGAGCGACCGTAGCGACAAGGGAAGAGACCGAACCGCGATGCGGAGCATCGCACATAAGCCGTGAGGGAGCGCCGGTCTCTGGACTGAGGAGCGCAGCGACCGTAGCGACAAGGGAAGAGACCGGGTCCGAGCGACCGAACCGCGATGCGGAGCATCGCAAATAAGCAGGAGGAGATCATGGGCCGCACACTGGCCGAGAAGGTCTGGGAGCAGCACGTCGTGCGCCGTGCCGAGGGCGAACCCGACCTGCTCTACATCGACCTGCACCTCATCCACGAGGTGACCAGCCCGCAGGCGTTCGACGGTCTCCGTCTCGCCGGCAGGACCGTGCGAAGGCCCGATCTCACGATCGCCACCGAAGACCACAACGTGCCGACGGTGCTCGGCCCGATCGCCGACCCGGTGTCCAAGACCCAGGTCGAGACCCTGCGCAAGAACGCCGCCGAGTTCGGCATCCGGCTCCACCCGATGGGCGACGCCGGGCAGGGCGTGGTGCACATCATCGGCCCGCAGTTCGGCCTGACCCAGCCGGGCATGACGATCGTCTGCGGCGACTCCCACACGTCCACGCACGGCGCCTTCGGCGGCATCGCGTTCGGCATCGGCACCTCCGAGGTCGAGCACGTGCTGGCCACCCAGACCCTGCCCGCCTACCGGCCGAAGACGATGGCCATCGAGGTCTCCGGCGAGCTGCCCACCGGCGTCACGGCCAAGGACCTGATCCTGGCCATCATCGCCAAGATCGGCACCGGCGGCGGCCAGGGCTACATCGTCGAGTACCGGGGCGAGGCCGTGCGCAAGCTCTCCATGGAGGGCCGCATGACCGTCTGCAACATGTCGATCGAGGCGGGCGCCCGCGCCGGCCTGATCGCGCCGGACGAGACCACGTTCGAGTACCTCAAGGGCCGCCCGCACGCGCCGTCCGGCGAGGCCTGGGACCAGGCCGTCGAGTACTGGAAGTCGCTGCGCACCGACGACGACGCCGTGTTCGACAAGGTCGTCGAGATCGACGCCTCGACGCTCACGCCGTACGTCACCTGGGGCACGAACCCGGGCCAGGGCCTGCCGCTGGACGAGTCCGTGCCCGCCCCCGAGAGCTTCGGCGACCCGATCGAGCGCGCCGCCGCCGAGCGGGCGCTGGAGTACATGGGGCTGACCGCGGGCACGCCGCTGCGCGAGATCGAGGTCGACACCGTCTTCGTCGGCTCGTGCACCAACGGCCGCATCGAGGACCTGCGCGCCGCCGCCGAGATCCTGCGCGGACGCCAGGTGACCACCCGCACCCTGATCGTGCCCGGCTCGATGCTGGTCAAGCTGCAGGCCGAGCAGGAGGGGCTGCACGAGGTGTTCAAGGCCGCGGGCGCCGAGTGGCGCGAGGCGGGCTGCTCGATGTGCCTCGGCATGAACCCCGACACGCTGCAGCCGGGAGAGCGCAGCGCGTCCACGTCCAACCGCAACTTCGAGGGCCGGCAGGGCAAGGGGGGCCGCACCCATCTGGTGTCGCCGCAGGTCGCCGCCGCGACCGCCGTCACCGGCCGCCTGACCGCCCCCGCCGACCTCTGACAGGAGAACCGTTCCGATGGACGCATTCGTCACCCACACCGGTACGGCGGTGCCGCTGCGCCGCAGCAACGTCGACACCGACCAGATCATCCCGGCCGTCTGGCTCAAGCAGGTCAGCCGCACCGGCTTCGAGAGGGGCCTGTTCGCCGCCTGGCGCGAGGACCCGACGTTCGTGCTGAACGACCCGTCGTACGAGGGCGGCTCGATCCTCGTCTCCGGCCCCGACTTCGGCACCGGCTCCTCGCGCGAGCACGCCGTGTGGGCGCTGCAGCAGTACGGCTTCCGCGTCGTGATCGCCGCCAGGTTCGGCGACATCTTCCGCAACAACTCCACCAAGATGGGCCTGCTGCCGGTCGTCCTGCCGGGCGAGAAGGTCGAGGCCCTGCAGGCCGCCGTGGAGGCCGACCCGGCCCTCCAGGTGACCGTCGACCTGGAGAACCGCCAGGTGCGCTGGGCCGGCGAGGTCGTCGCGTTCGAGATCGACGACTACACCCGCTGGAGGCTGATGGAGGGCCTCGACGACATCGGGCTGACCCTGCGTCACGCCGACGAGGTGGCGGCGTACGAGAATGGTCGGCAGCCATGGCTGCCGAAGACCGTCTAGACGACCTCGAAGACGACGAGCTGGCGCGGCGGTTGCGTGAGGCGCACCGCCGCGTCAAAGCGCTGCCCGCCGCCGAAAGGGAGCGGCCGGCCCGCCGCTATCTCGCGATCTGCGACCTGGCCAAGCGCGACCCGGAAAGGGCGGCGGCCCGGCTGCTGGTCTTTCTCGCTTCCATGGATGACACGCCACGCGCACCCGAAAACACGCTAGGTGATTGAGTTCCCCCGCAATCCCGCCTACTTTCGAGCGCGTAAGGGGTTTCTACGTCGAACTTGTGAGCTGGAACCCCGCGCCGTAACTGGGGGAGCACAACTTTCATGAACAAGCGGGAACTCGTCGACGCCATCGCGGACCGGGTGGGCGACAAGAAGACGGCCACGGAGGCTGTGAACGCGGTCATCGACGCCATCCAGAAGGCTGTCGCCAATGGGGACAAGGTCTCGATCACGGGCTTCGGCGCGTTCGAGATGGCGCACAAGCCGGCCAGGACGGCCAGGAACCCGTCAACCGGCGCGGAAATCAAGGTGGTCGAGAGCTGGGCGCCGAAGTTCCGCCCCGGCTCCGACTTCAAGGAAATGGTGAACGCCGGCGGCAAAAAGGCCGCTAAGAAGAAGTAACCGCAACGGAAGCCGACGCCCGAGCCGCCTTAATGGCGCTCGGGCGTTCGCCTTTCCTGGGGCTGCCCGTTCAGCCGGGGACGGGAAACGTCGACAGGGTGACGTAGGTGATCCGGTCGCCCGTCATTCCCAGGTTGACCCGCTGCCCCGTGCGCAGCAGCCGCAGCGGGCCCGCGTCGAAGGCGGGCGGGTCGAACTCCAGCACGGTCCCGTCGTCGAGGAAGACCGAGCCGGACCGTGTCGCCTCGTCGAAAGTACGCACCGTCGCCTGCACGCAGACCAGCGTAAACGGTTTGCCCCCCGGCCAGCGAGGGGCGAGGATCGCCAGTCATGCGACAGAACGGGGACTTCCGGCGATTCGTCTGGGCGAACGGCATCACCCAGATGGGCACCCAGGTCACCGCCGTCGCCCTGCCGCTCACCGCCGTCCTGACCCTGGACGCGGGCGCCTTCCAGCTCGGCCTGCTGTCGGCCGCCCAGATGGCGGCCTTCCTGCTGCTCGGGCTCCCCGCGGGCGTGTGGGTGGACAGGGCGCGACGGCGGCCGATCCTCATCTGGTCCGACGTGGTGCGCGGCCTGGCGCTGCTCACCGTCCCCGTCGCCGCCTGGCTCGGCGTGCTCGGCCTGCCGCAGCTCTTCGCGGTCGCCCTGGTCCTCGGCCTGGGCACGGTCTTCTTCGACGTCGCGCACATGAGCTTCCTGCCCGCCATCGTCCCCAGGGAGGGGCTCGAACGCGGCAACGCGACGCTGGAGGTCACCCGGCAGGTCTCCCTCCTGGCCGGGCCGGGCCTCGGCGGCTGGCTGGTCAACCTGCTCACCGCGCCGTTCGCGCTGCTCGCCGACGCGGCCAGCTACCTGCTCTCGGCGCTGCTGCTGTCAGGCGTACGCGCCACCGAGACGCCGGGACGCGGCGACGGCCGGCTGCGCCGGCAGGTCGCGGAAGGCGTCGGGTTCGTCGCCCGCGACCGGGTGCTGCGCAGGATCGCGGTCGGCGGCGCGCTCGTCATGATGGCGAACGGCGTCATGTCCGTCGCCCTCCCGCTCTACCTGATCAGGGAGCTGGGCGTGCGCGCCGCCCAGTACGGCCTGCTGCTGTCGGCCTCGGCCGTCGGCTCCCTCGTGGGCGCGCTGCTCGTCGGACGGGTCACCGCCCGCTTCGGCACCGGCAGAGCCCTGTACGGCTCCGCCGTGCTCGCCACCGTCCTCTACCTCCCGGCCCTGGCGACGGGGCCGGGCTGGCGGTTGCTGTTCTTCCCGCTGGCCTCCCTGCTGTTCGGGGCGGTCAGCGTGGTGTTCGGCGTCACCCAGCTCAGCTACCGCCAGCGCGTCACCCCCGAGCACCTGCTCGGCCGGGTCAACGCCAGCATGCGCTTCCTCATGTGGGGCGCGGGGCCGGTGGGCGGGCTGGCGGGGGGCGCGCTGGGGGAGTGGCTGGGCGCGCACGCGGCGTTCGCCGTGGGCGCGGCCGTCCTCGGCCTGTCGCACCTGGCGGTCGTCACCTCACCCAGGATCAGGACGCTGGCCACAGTTGGCTGACCACGGCCGCGGTGTGCCGTCCGAGGCCGAGGGCGACGGCCGCGCGCAGGTCGTCGGGGGTGTCGACGTCGCGCCTGACCGAGTCGACGCCGTCGAGGCACAGCTCCTTGGCCCCGCCCGCCAGGTGCTTGGCCCGCGACTCGCCGCCGAAGCGCGGCGTGAACGGCAGGCCGGGCCGCACCCCGTAGAAGGTGGTGCCGACGTCGAGCGCGTCGGGCACGAACGCCTGGTCGAACTCCGCCGCCGCGGCCAGCACCGTGGCCAGCTCGCCGGGGCGCAGCGCGGGCAGGTCGGCCTGGAGCGCGCCGACGGCGTCGCCGGGCGCGACCTCCACGGCGTGCGCGGCGCCCGTCCGCAGGGCGGTGTTCAGGCCGCGGTCGGGGTCGTGGACGACGTCCGCGCCCAGGGCCGCGAGCGGGCCCGCGGCGGCGGGATCGGCCGTCACCACGACTACCCGCGCCACCAGCGGGCAGGAGAGCGCCGCCGAGACGGTGTCACAGGCGACGGCGACGGCAAGCCGCGTGCGGTGCGGGCCCGTGGCGGCGGCCAGCCGGGTCTTCGCCGCGACCAGCGTCTTCACTGGAATGACCAGTGACCAGCGGATGCTCATAGGCTAAGCATCGCGCCTCGACATCCCGCGCGGCCAACCGGGAGACTTGGGGCTCAACCGATGGAGGAGAGCATGAGGCGCCCCACGCGACCATCGCGATTCTGGGAGACCCTGGCCGTCGTGATCGTGAAACCACTGTCGCGGCTCCTGGTCAAACACGACTGGCGGGGAGGCGAGCGCATCCCGCGCACCGGCGGCGTGATCATCGCGGCGAACCACCTGTCGTGGACCGATCCCGTCCTGCTGTCGCACTTCCTGTACAACCACGGGCGCTGGCCGATCATCCTGGCCAAGGGCGGGCTGTTCCGCGTGCCCCTCCTCGGCCACGCCGTGCGCTCCCTGCGCGCCATCCCCGTCGCCAGGGGCAGCAGCGAGGCGATCAACTCGCTGAAGGAGTCGGAGGAGCGGCTGAGCGACGGCGGCGCGATCCTGTTCTACCCCGAGGGCACCTGCACCAGAGATCCCGAGCTGTGGCCCATGGTGGGCAAGACGGGCGCCGCGCGGCTGGCGCTGGAGAGCGGCGCGCCGGTGATCCCGGTGGCCCACTGGGGCGCCCACGAGCTGCTGCCGTACGGCGAGAAGAAGCCCAGGCTGTTCCCGCGCAAGACGTTCCACGTGCAGGTGGGCCCGCCGGTCGACCTGTCGAAGTACCAGGGCAGGCCGCCGCACGCGGACGTGCTGCGCGAGGCGACGGCCGACATCACGGCGGCGATCACCGCGCAGCTCGCCGAGCTGCGCGGCGAGAAGGCGCCCGACACTCCCTACGACCCCGCCAGGCGGTGATGGCATGACCAACGCGGCCGTATTCGGCACCGGCTCGTGGGGCACCACGTTCGCGATGATCCTGGCCGAGGCCGGGAACCGCACCACGCTGTGGGGGCGGCGCCAGGAGACGGTGGAGTCCGTGAACCGGGCCCACATGAACTCCGACTACCTGCCCGGCGTGGCGCTGCCCCCCTCGCTGCGCGCCACCACCGACCCGGCCGAGGCGCTCGACGGGGCCGACTTCGTGGTGCTGGCCGTGCCGTCGCAGTCGCTGCGGCCCAACCTGGCGGCCTGGCGGGAGCACATCCCGCCCGACGCGGTCCTGGTCAGCCTGATGAAGGGGGTCGAGCTCGGCACGACCAAGCGGATGAGCGAGGTGATCCGCGAGGTCGCCGGGGTGCCGGAGGAGCGGGTGGCCGTCGTGTCGGGGCCGAACCTGGCCAAGGAGATCGCCATGCGGCAGCCCGCCGCCACCGTCGTGGCCTGCACCGACGAGGCCGTCGCGGCCCGGCTGCAGAAGGCGTGCCACCTGCCGCCGTGGTTCCGTCCGTACACCAACCCGGACGTCGTCGGTGTGGAGCTGGGCGGCGCGGTCAAGAACGTGATCGCGCTGGCCGTCGGCGTCGCGACGGGCATGGGCATGGGCGACAACGTCGGCGCCATGCTGATGACCAGGGGGCTCGCCGAGATCTCCCGGCTGGGCGCGGCGCTCGGCGCCGACCCGCACACCTTCGCCGGGCTGGCCGGGATGGGCGACCTGGTGGCCACCTGTATCTCGCCACTGTCGCGCAACCGCACGTTCGGCGAGAACCTCGGACGCGGCATGACGCTGGCCGAGGTCGTCGCGGCCACCCGCCAGACCGCCGAGGGCGTCAAGTCCTGCGAGTCCGTGCTGGCGCTGGCGAGGAAGCACGACGTGGAGATGCCGATCACCGAGGTCGTGGTGGGCGTGGTGCACGACGGCATGTCGCCGGCCGAGGCGGGCATGCTGCTGATGTCCCGTTCGCCCAAGCCTGAGCGGTACGGGGTCTGAGGGATTTTGCCGCGCTTCTGCACGTCGATTACGGACATCTGGCCGAGCATTACGGACATCACCCGCGTGCTCGACTCGCTGTCCTGAGGACACGCCGGTAGATTCGGACGACATGAGCAAGCCACGCATCGCCGTCGTTTTCGGTGGTCGCAATTCGGAACACGCCGTGTCCCTGATGGGCGCGGGCAGCGTCCTGGAAGCGATCGACAGGAGCAGGTACGAGGTGATCCCGATCGGGATCGCCCAGGACGGCAGGTGGGTGCTGGCCGCGACCGACCAGCGGTACGCCATCGAGGCCGGCGAGCTTCCGGCCGTCGACACCTCGGGCACGGCGCTCGCGCTGCCCTCCGGCGAGGGCTCGCTGGTGGCCTACGCGCCCGGCAGCATCCCTGTCGAGCTCGGCGCGGTGGACGTGGTCTTCCCGGTGATGCACGGCCCGTTCGCCGAGGACGGCACGATCCAGGGCCTGCTGGAGATGGCCGGGGTGCGCTACGTGGGCTCGGGCGTGCTCGCCAGCGCCGTCGGCATGGACAAGGCGTACATGAAGACCGTGCTGGCCGCCGCCGGGCTGCCGGTGGGCCGCCACGTGGTGGTCCGCGAGCGCGACTGGCGGCTCGACCGCGACCGGGTGGTCAAGGAGGCCGAGGCGCTGGGCTGGCCGGTGTTCGTCAAGCCGGCCAGGGCCGGGTCGTCGCAGGGCATCTCCAAGGCGCATGACAGGGCGTCGCTGGAGGAGGCCGTCGAGCTGGCCAGGCAGCACGACCCGAAGGTACTGATCGAGGCGGCGATCGAGGGGCGCGAGATCGAGTGCGCGGTGCTCGAGTCGCTGGGTGACGAGCCGCCCGTCGCCTCGTTGCCCGGCGAGGTGCGGGTCGAGGGCGGCCACGAGTTCTTCAACTTCGAGGCCAAGTACTATCCCGACCAGATGTCGCTGACCGTCCCGGCCGACATCCCCCAGGAGGTGGCCGAGGAGCTGCGGGCGATGGCCGTGCGCGCGTTCGAGGCGCTCGACTGCGAGGGGCTGTCGCGGGTCGACTTCTTCTACACGCCCGAGGGGAAGCTGGTCTGCAACGAGATCAACACCATGCCCGGGTTCACCTCGCTGTCGGTGGCGCCGCAGCTGTGGGCGGCGTCGGGGCTGTCGTACCCGGACCTGGTCGAGCGGCTCATCCAGCTGGCGCTCAACCGCTCGCCCGGCCTCCGCTGACCTACCCGCCGAGGCCCTTGCTCACCTTCGTGACCGCGCCGGAGAGATCCGCCAGGACCTCCGGCGCGACGTGCGTCCCCGCGATCGTCACCTCGACGTAGAGCGGAGCGGCGACGGCGGTGAAGAGGGTGGGTTTCTCGGGGTCGGCGTACCAGCCCACGCCGTCGATCTCCTGGAGCTGGTCCGTGGCCGCCATGCGCGCGGGCCGCGGCACGCCGCAGCGCAGCGCGATGTCGGCCTCGCCCCAGACGACGACGTACGGCGACTCGGGCGTGGACGTGCCGCGTTCCACGCCGTCGAGCGTCTTCGGCAGCAGCCCCGCGAGCTTCACGCAGGCCGCCGCCACCTCGCCCTGCGGGGCGGGCGGCTCCACCTGGACCGCGCCGCCGCACCCGGCGAGCGCGAGCAGGATCATCAGGACGGCGGCGGCACGCATGGAAGATCTACTTTCAGATATGCACGATCGGACAGGTAAGGGTACGTGTGATGCCCTCCACGGCCTGGATCTGGGCGACGACCAGCTTGCCCAGTTCGTCGACGTTGCGGGCCTCCGCGCGCACGATCACGTCGTACGGGCCCGTCACGTCCTCCGCTTGGGTGACTCCGGGTATCCCGGAGATCTCATGGGCCACGTTCGCGGCCTTGCCGACCTCGGTCTGAATAAGGATGTAGGCATGCACCATTACGTCCTCCCAGGCGGTTGGATCACGCAGAAGGGCCACCGTACCCTGTGTGCGTCAGGAGGTGTGTCATCACAGTCGGAGATCTCGGCGAATTCGGAGCAGTTTCTCGCATATCCGGACGTCTACCCCAAGGTCGGGCGGTTCTACTCGGCCCGGGAGACGATGCCGCCCTGGTGAGCGCGCCTGACGGGCGTGTGGTGGTTTCAACCGATCTCCTGATCGAGGGCAGGCACTTCCGCCGCGACTGGTCCAGCGGGTACGACATCGGGCGCAAGGCCGCCGCGCAGAACCTCGCGGACGTCGCCGCCATGGGCGCCGTGCCCACCGCGATCGTGGTCGGCCTGGGGATGCCCGCCGACGTGCCGGTGTCCTGGCTCGACGCGCTCACCGAGGGCTTCAGGGACGAGTGCGCGGTGGTCGGGGCGAGCGTCGTGGGCGGCGACACCACCCGCGGCGACCTGGTGGTGCTCGGCGTGACCGCGCTCGGCGACCTGGGCGGCCGGCCGGCCGTGACCCGCGCGGGAGCGCGTCCCGGCCACGTGGTGGCCGTGGC